>NZ_JBNNHG010000092.1:0-14761 GCF_050268705.1 Stenotrophomonas sp. NPDC077659
CCCGCAGGCCCGCCCGGCGCGGGTGATCGAGCAGCACCGCACCCATTACGTGGTGGCCGATGGCCCGGATGCGTCGATCAAGGCGGAGTCGTTGCCGGAATGGCAGCGCCCGCGCTTCCCCAGCCATGAACGGCCGGCGGTGGGTGACTGGGTGCTGCTGGAGGGCATCCGCATCGTCGCCCTGCTGCCGCGTCGTACCGCGATCAAGCGCGGCGCGGCCGGCGAGCATTACCACCAGCAGGTGATCGCGGCCAACATCGATACCGTGTTCATCGTCTGTGGCCTGGATGCCGACTTCAACCCGCGCCGCATCGAACGCTACCTGCTGCTGGTGGGCGGGGGCGGTGCCGAGCCGGTGGTGGTGCTGACCAAGGCCGACCAGACCGAATACAGCGAAGATGCGCTGGCGGTGCTGGAGGAGCTGGAGATGCAGGGCATCGCGCTGCACGCGATCAACGGCCTGGATGCCGAGAGCGTGTCAGTGCTGGAGCCGTGGCTGGGCCCGGGCCGCACGGTGGTGCTGGTGGGTTCGTCCGGGGCCGGCAAATCGACGCTGACCAACACCCTGCTGGGCGAGCAGCGGATGAAGACCAATGCGGTGCGCGCCAACGATTCGCGTGGCCGCCATACCACCACCCATCGTGCGCTGATGCCGTTGCCGATGGGCGCGTGCCTGATCGACACACCGGGCATGCGCGAGCTGAAGCCGACCGGCGAAGAGACGCTGGCCGAAGGTGGCTTCGCCGATATCGAAGCGCTGGCGGCGCAGTGCCGCTTCAACGACTGCATGCACCAGCAGGAACCAGGCTGCGCGGTGCGTGCGGCCATCGACGCCGGTGAGATCGAAGAGAGCCGGCTGCAGAACTACTTCAAGCTGAAGGAAGAAGTGGCGGCCGCCGCCGCCAAGCTGGCCGTGCGCCAGGCTGAGACCGCGCAGGAGCGTGGTGGCAGGAAGGGCAAGGGGCAGCAGTTCCGACCGGTGAACAAGAACCGACGGCGGTAACAAAGCAGCCGAGCATGGGCTCGGCTCTACCGTGGGTCCGCGGCGGAGTCATTTTCTGTAGCGCCCGAGCCGATGCTCGGGCGGCGGCGCCCAGCGCCGGACACGGCAGGGCGCTATAGTCCGCCCATGGAACCGAC
This sequence comes from Stenotrophomonas sp. NPDC077659, assembly GCF_050268705.1. Taxonomy (NCBI): domain Bacteria; kingdom Pseudomonadati; phylum Pseudomonadota; class Gammaproteobacteria; order Lysobacterales; family Lysobacteraceae; genus Stenotrophomonas; species Stenotrophomonas sp. NPDC077659. Next base: position 1,141 of record NZ_JBNNHG010000092.1, read on the forward strand.
CGCAACGCTGGACCGTGATGTGGCCTACCATGCAGCGCTCGACGCGCGCCTGGTGGAGGCCGTGGTCGGCATCCGCCTGCTCGGCCTGACCAGCTGGCCGGCAACGGTGCAGGCGCCATTCCTGGCAAGCGTGGCCCGTGGCCATCCGGTTATGCCACAGGTGGACTACCCCAGGCTCGACTTCAGCGAAGAACGCCGCGCGCTGGCCGCCATCGTCGCCGAGTGCGATGCCGGCCATCCGCTGGGCCATTACGTACAGCAGTCCGCGCAGAGCTGGGATCTGGCCGCGCAGCTGCTGGAAGGGCTGGGCACCGGCGCGGTCGATCGCTGTTCGGTGCAGCTGTTCGGCGCGCCCGAGCAGCCGCTTCCAGGCAATGGCCCGAGCACGCGCGAAGCGGCACGCCACTTCATCCAGATCGCCACCGAGCTGGACCACGAACTGCTGGCTCCGGAAGAGCAGGTGCCGGTCTCGGCCATCGCCCTGCAACTGCAACTGCAGAACGACCTCGATGCATTCTTCGAATCGCGCGTCATCCAAGTGCAGCTGGACCCGGAGCTGGTCTCCAAGGCCGCTGCCGGCCCGACCCGCATCCGCCTGCGCACCAGTGCGCGCTTCAGTGCCTACGACCGCGCGCAGCTTTTCCATCATGAAGCGCTGGTGCATTCGCTGACCGCCTTGAATGGCCGTGAGCAGACGGTACTGCCCAGCCTGGCCCTGTCGTCACCACGGGTGACGGCCACCCAGGAAGGGCTGGCTACGTTCGCCGAGCAGATCACCGGCAGCATCGACATCGAACGATTGAAGCGCATCAGCCTGCGTACCGAAGCCATTGCAATGGCGCGCGAAGGTGCGGATTTCATCGAGGTGTACCGCTACTTCTGCGATGCCGGGCAGAACCCGGAAGAGAGCTTCGCCTCGGCCCAGCGCGTGTTCCGCGGCGTACCGCCCAGCGGCGGCCTGGCCTTCACCAAGGACACGGTGTACCTGCGCGGGCTGGTGTCGGTGCATACGTTCTTCCGCCACATGCTGGCCGAAGATCGCCTGCAGGTCTGCCGCTGGCTGTTTGCCGGCAAGATGAGCCTGACCGACGCGATCGCATTCGCCCCCCTGTTCGAGAGCGGCGTACTGAAGCCACCGCGCTGGCTGCCGCACTGGGTGAGCCGGGCCAATGGCCTGGCGGGCATGCTGGCGTTCTCGCTGTTCGCCAACCGCATACGGATGGACCAGCTGGCGCCGGAGTAAAAGGCGTTGGTGTGGTTTACGCGCCTTCCTGATATCGGAGGGGAGGAGGCGGGTCACCCTGGCCAGGACACGCAAAATCCCCTCCATGGTGCTCGATGGCGCCATCCATGGCGCCAACGGTCCTGTCCAGGGTGACCCGCCTCCTCCAGACAGTTCCCTGCGGGCGCGGTGGAATCCCCACCGAAGGAGTTCGCAAAAAACAAAAGCAGAGATGGGGTCAGAGCCCGTTGCGCAGCAACGGGATCCGACCCCGTGCCGTCCAACGGTCGGCACCCACCAGAGCAGAGCGCCGTTCCGACAGATCGCGGAGAACTGTCGAAGGTGGGGTGGGTCCGGTTGCGGGGGCGTGAGCCGCATGGATGCGGCGACCGAGCTTACAGGGACGTACTTGCAGCGTCCCCCGCAACCGGACCCACCCCGCCATCCCACGGATAGCCGCTCTCGATCTTGCTTCGGCTTCGGCCTCTGCGGGTGCAGGGCGCAGCCCTGCCGACAAAACCCCACGAACGAGACGCGCGTCACTGCCCGCAACACCCGCGCCACTTCGTAAAAAACATTTCATCTTCCATTCGCATAGTGGCCTCGCGCCGTGCCGAGTCGCGGCGGACTCCCCCCAATGCAATGGATCCACATGCAGACCCGATACCTGACGATCGCCGTGGCGATCGCGCTTTCCGCCGCCGCCAGCGCCCATGCCGCTGAGACCACCGATGCCACCGCCGACGCTGCGCTGAGCGCACAGACGCTCGACACCGTGTCCGTCATCGGCCAGGGCGAAACCCGCCAGGTGCAGCGCATCACCGCCGTGGACAAGCAGGTGCTGCCGCCGGGTACCAGTGGCCAGAAGATCCTCGACCGCCTGCCGGGCGTGTCGGTGCAGTCCAACGATGCCTTCGGTGCCAACGAAGAATCGCAGACCATCAGCCTTCGTGGCTTCGACAAGAGCCGCCTGGGCTACACGCTTGATGGCATCCCGCTGGGCGACAACAGCTATGGCAACTACAACGGCCTGAGCATCGCCCGCGCACTGATCGCCGAGAACCTCGCCGGTGCAGAACTATCGCAGGGCATCGGCTCGCTGGGCGTGGCCTCCACCAGCAACCTCGGCGGCACCCTCCAGTACTTCTCGATGGACCCGTCCACCGAATTCGGCGGCCGTGCCAGCGTCACCGTGGGCGATGACAACCAGCGTCGCGGCTACCTGCGCGTGGATACCGGTGATATCAACGGCTTCTCGGCCTATGTCTCCGGCGTGCACCAGGACCAGGACATGTGGGCCGCGCCGTACCAGAACCAGACCACACGCCAGTTCAACGCCAAGGCCGTGTGGAACGTGGGCGACCACCGCTTCGGCGCGTTCGTCGCCACCTCGCGCGCCAGCCAGGCCAACTATGCCTATCTGTCCAAGGACATGCTGGCACGCGGCCTGGGCTGGGACTGGAACATCTACGCGCCGGACTGGGATCGTGCCGTCGCGGCCGCCTACTGCGCCCCCGGTACACGCGATCCGGCCAAGTGCCAGTTCAGCGGCGGCGTCAACAGCATCGACGATGCCTATTACCAGAGCCGCGCGCTGCGTGACGACAACCTGTACTCGGTCGATGCCGACCTGCGCCTGGGCGAGCAGGGCCGCCTGAAGCTGCTGGCCTACCACCATGACAACCGTGGCCAGGGCCACTGGTGGGCACCGGGCCAGCCGTCCTACCCGGGTACCGACAGGATGTTGCCGATTTCGATCCGCAGCACCAACTACACCATCAACCGTGATGGCCTGACCGCCGCGCTGTCGTGGACGGTGGGCATCCACGAACTGGAAGCCGGCCTGTGGTACGAGCAGAACGACCATAACGTCTCGCGCAATTTCTACTACATCAGCGGCCCGTTCCTGGACGTCCTGTACCTGAAGAACCCGGACCGCCTGCTGTTCAACCAGGACTTCGACATCCGCACGCGCCAGTTCTACGTGCAGGACCGCATGCGCTTCCTGGACCAGCGCCTGACCGTGGATGTCGGTATCAAGAGCCCGAACACCCGCATGCGCGCAACCGCCCAGCCGGGCGTGGAAACCCGCATCGCCTCGGGCACGCTGACGGCCAGGAAGTCGGTGCTGCCGCAGGTGGGCCTGGGCTTCAAGCTCAATGCCAACAACGAGCTGTTCGCCTCGTACGCCGAGAACATCGCCGCGTTCGTCGGCGGTGGCAGCGGTGGCCCGCTGCAGGTGTCGCCGGAATCGTTCGCGGCCAGCGCCGGGCTGGAACCGGAGAAGTCCAAGAGCCTGGAAGCCGGCTTCCGCACCTTCGGCGAGATGTACCAGGCGTCCATCGCCGCGTACAACGTGAGATTCGACAACCGCCTGCTGTCGCTCAACCCGTGTTCGAGCATCGAAGTGGGCACGCGTCCTGAGTGCGTCACCCGCTTCATCAACGTCGGATCGGTGAAGAGCCATGGCGCCGAGCTGACCTTCATCCTCAAGCCGCTTGATGGCCTGCAGTGGTACAACGCGCTGTCCTGGAACAAGACCACCTATGAGGATGACTACACCTCCGGTGGCGTGATCGTGCCGGTGGCAGGCAAGATCACGGTGGATACACCGCAGCGCATGGCCTCCAGCGAGATCAGCTGGAACCGCGATGGCTTCTTCGCCAGCCTGCGCGCCAAGTACACCGGCAAGCGCTACTACACCTACACCAACGACCAGTCGGTGCCGGGCGTGACCACCTTCGATGCGGGTGCCGGTTATGACTTTGGCCCGGGCATGGGCCTGCGCAACATCCGCGTGTCGTTGAACGCGACCAACCTGACCAACAAGCGCTATGCCGGTCAGCTGAGTTCGTTCGCACCGACCGACCCGAACGGTACGCGCTACGCCATCCATGCCAGCGCGCCGCGGCAGGTGTTCATGACGGTGGCGGCGGACTTCTGATCGGCAAGGGAATGAAGCATCCACGCGCGGCGTGGATCTACTGAAACGGTAGATCCACGCCATGCGTGGATGCGATCCAGCCCGCAGATGGCAGGGGCCGCTAGACTGCAGGGGCCCCTGAGTCACGAGAAGTCCCCCTTGACCCCCGACGAGTACGAGCGCGCCTCCCGCGTGCTGCTGCAGGACTACCTGCTGCAGGCATCTCCCCAGCAGCGCCACATCTACGTCGCGCGCCGCAACTACGATGACAGCCCGGAGCTGCTGGCCTGGCTGGCGGCGCGCAGCGATCTGGATCGCGCGACGGCGCTGATGATGTACTGGTCGCTGGGCGCGGCCTGGTTCGCGCAGTACGCAGATGCAGGCGACGTGCCGGCGCATGAGCGCGAGGCGTACGCGCTTGCGCGCAGCATCGAACAGCGCTATCTCGATGGCGTCTACGCCGATCACGGGCTCGCCTTCGATCCGGCGAGCGGGCCGGGCGCTTCGCCGCATGACTATCCGGAACTGACCGTACGCCGCGCCATTCCAGAGCGGATGAAGACCGCCATAACAGGCCCGCAGGCCGTTGACCCCTTTGCCGAGGCGATTGAAGGCGCGTTCGACGATGGCCTGCCGTTCGCGGTTGCGCAGCAACTGCATGATCTGGCTGCAGTGGTGCAGCCTGACCGTGGTCCTGCGCTGGGCGATGCTGCCGCAGGGGAGGTCGATATCTGGGCGGAAGTCACGCCGCCGACGCTGTTGCCGATGGCCACGGCCGCGGATCCGGGCTGGCCGCTGCTGGAGACCTTCCTGCGCCAGGCATCACCGCAGGAATGCCATCAACTGATGCTGTTCGCTGACACCAGTACGCTGTCAGACGCGCTGCAGTGGTTGCTGGACCAGCCGACACTGGCCGCATCCAGCGCACTGGCGCTCTACTGGAACCTGGGTGCGTCGTGGTACGTCCCCTTCGCCACGATCGAGGATGTGCCGGAGTCGCACCGCTACACAGCGGGCGTGTTGAGACGCATCGAGCAGCGCCTGGCTGACGACGCTTACGTGGGTCACGGGCTGGGTTTCGACCTGGCACGGAACCGGCCGCGTTTTCCGGCGTGTTGGCCGGGCCGGGAGGTGCTGCGTGCGATTCCTGCCCCGATGTGGCAGCCGCGCCCGGGGCAGATCGTGGACGAGTCGGACGAGGTGGATTTCATCACCGGCTTGCCGGAAGACATTGCCGAGGCGCTCGCGAACGCCCGCGCATAGAGGCGAAGCATCCACGCATGGCGTGGATCTACTGAACCGGTAGATCCAGGCCACGCGTGGATGATTCTCAACCCATGTACAAGCCACCATTGACCGGGTAATCGGCACCGGTCACGTACGAGGCTTCATCCGAAGCCAGCCAGGCCACCAGGCCGGCCACTTCTTCCGGCCGGCCCAGGCGGCGCACCGGCACCGAGGCGGCCAGCCGGTCCAGCACGTCCGGCGGGAAGCTGCTGATCGCCTGGCTGGCGATATAGCCCGGCGACAAGGTGTTCACGGTTACCCCGCGCGAGGCGACTTCGGCCGCCAGCGCACGGCTGAAACCGTGCATCGCCGCCTTCGCCGTCGCGTAGTTCACCTGGCCGATCTGGCCCTTGTGCGCGCTGACCGAACCGATGTTGACGATGCGGCCCCAGCCGCGCGTGGCCATGCCATCGACCACCTGCTTGGTCAGGTTGAACAGCGCATTGAGGTTGGAGGCGATCACCGCATTCCAGTCCTCCACCGTCATCTGCCGGAACAGCAGGTCGCGGCTGCCGCCGGAGTTGTTGACCAGCACATCCACCTCGCCCACTTCGGCGCGCACCTTGGTGAAGGCCGCGCTGGTGGACGCCCAGTCGGTGGCGTTGCCCTCGGAGGCGATGAAGTCAAAGCCCTGTTCGCGCTGTTCGCGCAGCCAGTTGGCCTTGCGCGGTGAGTTCGGTGCGCAGCCGGCGACCACGGTGTGGCCGGAACGGGCCAGGCTCTGGCAGATGGCAGTGCCGACACTGCCCATGCCGCTGGTGACGTAAGCAATTCGAAGCGTCATTGCAGAAGGCTCCTTGGTGCAAGGATCAGGATGCGAACGGATACAGGCCGAACAGCAGGCCGCCGACCATCAACAGCAGCGAGATGGCGATCGCCCACTTCAGGGTGAACTTCTGGTGGTCGGCGAATTCGACCTTGGCCAGGCCCACCAGCAGGTAGGTGGAGGGCACCAGCGGGCTGAGCAGGTGCACCGGTTGCCCGGCCAGCGACGCGCGCGCCATTTCCACCGGGGTGATGCCGTAGTTGCCAGCGGCCTCGGACAGGATCGGCAGCACGCCGAAATAGAAGGCGTCGTTGGACATGAAGAAGGTGAACGGCATCGATGCGATGGCGGTGATGACGGCCAGGTACGGGCCCCACGATTCGGGAATGATCGCCAGGAAGCTGTGCGACATCGCTTCGACCATGCCGGTGTTGTTGAGGATGCCGGTGAAGATGCCTGCGGCGAAGATCAGCGCCACCACCGACAGCACGTTGCCGGCATGGTTGACCACGCGACGGCGCTGTTCGGCCAGGTTCGGGTAGTTGATGACCAGGGCGATGGCGAAGCCGACCATGAACAGCACCGGCATCGGCAGCACGCCGGCAATCAGCGCGCCCATCAGGGCCAGGGTCAGCAGCAGGTTCACCCACAGCAGCTTCGGCCGCTTGATGTCCTCGGCGTCTTCCACCGATGGCAGTGCGTTGTTGTCATCGGACACGCTGCTGTCCATCCAGCTGCCACCCTGCGGCAGGGTCACCACGCCCAGGCGGCGGCGCTCCTTCAGGCCCAGGTACCAGGCCAGCAGCAGCACACCGGCACAGGCGATCACCATCGACGGGATGAGCGGCACGAACACATCGGCCGGGTCCACGTGCAGCGCCGTGGCCGCGCGTGCGGTCGGTCCGCCCCACGGGGTCAGGTTCATCACGCCGCCAGCGAGGATGGTCACGCAGGTCATGTTCAGCGCGTTCATGCCCAGGCGCTGGTACAGCGGCAGCATCGCCGAGACGGTGATCATGTAGGTGGTCGAGCCATCGCCATCAAGCGAGATCAGCATCGCCAGCACGGCGGTGCCGAGCACGATCTTCATCGGGTCGCCCTTGACGAAGCGCAGGATCACCCGCACCAGCGGATCGAACAGGCCCGCATCGATCATCACGCCGAAGTACAGGATGGCGAACATCAGCATCACGCCGGTCGGCGCGATCTTCTTGATGCCTTCCAGCATCATTTCGTCGATGCCGGCGCCGAAGCCGCCGATCAGCGCGAACAGGATGGGGATGGTGATCAGGGCGACCAGCGGCGACAGTCGTTTGCTCATGATCAAGTACATGAACGTAATGACCATGCCAAAGCCGAGGATGCTCAGCATCATCTGCGGACTCCTAATGAAGACAGGACGTGGGGGAGGGGAGGGCGATCAGAAGTCGAACTGCAGGCGGCCGGTGACCGCGCGCGTGCGGTCCAGCGTCACCCCGGCCAGGCGGTCGCGGTTGCGGCTTTCGATGACATCGAGCATGAAGCGCAGGTTGTCACGCAGGTACCAGTTGCCGCCCAGCGTCCAGGCGGCGGTGCTGCCGCGACGCAGATCCGGCGCGCCATCGAGGTGCTGCGCACCCCACATCTGGTCATAGCGCAGCGCGACTTCGAAGGCACCGGCCTTGTGGCGGATGTCCTTGATGCGGGCGAAGCGGCCGGTCCTGCGGTCGTAGGCCCTGCTTTCGCCGGTGACGAACCAGCTGAGCATGCCGTAGGCGGCCATGACATCGCCGCGTTGGACACCGTCGTCGAAGGTTGCGCCGCTGAATTCACCCTGCCAGGACAGCGGGCCGTGCACCTGCGCGTATTCCAGCGACCACTTGTTGACGTCGGTATCGCGGCCGGCGGAGAAGTCGACCAGGGTCAGGCGGCTTTCGTCTGACAGGTGGCCGGCCGGGCGCGGGCGGATCTTCAGGCCCGGGGTGCCGTTGCTGCCCGGGTTGTCGTAGGCCTCGCGCGCCAGCGACAGGCCCACGTGCAGCACGTCGCCGTCGCTGGGCGAAGGCGCCCAGGTGACGCGGCCACCGGCCGCGCGGCCCTTTACCTGCCAGGCATCAATGCTTTCCAGGCTGTAGACGCTGGCCGCCCAGGTGAAGTCACCCGGATTGGCCTGCCAGGACGCACCCAGGCGGTACAGCGGCGCCAGCGTGGTGCCGGCATTGCCGCGCTCCAGGAAGCTGCCGTAGTTGGAACTGGTGCGGTCATCCAGAGAGAAGTACTGCTTGAACTGGCCCACCGTCAGCTTGCCGGCCTTGCCGAAGCTGCGGCTGAGGTAGACGTCCTTCGCCTCGACGCGGTCGCCGGAAAAGTCCGCTTCAGCCTTGTAGTCCACTGCGAAGAACCTGCCCGACACATCCACCCAGGCGCGGCGGATCTCGGTGTCGTCCTTGTTCGGGGTGCCACGATCGTCGTTGTCGAACGTAGCGAAATCCAGGTGCAGGCGACCGCCGAGGGTGGCGGTGACCGGCCGGTCGTCTTCAGCAAAGGCCGGCGCGGCCAGCGCAGCCAGGGCCATCATGGCGGCGGGACGCTGCCAGGCAAACTTCAATTCCACAAACCCTCCCAGGTGCGCGCCAGGCGCGCGGCAATCGTGGGCACCGGATGGTGCGCGGCCGCAGTCTGGGTTGCCGTAGCTGTCATCGTCCTGTCAGCGGTTTGTGCGCTGCAGCGTAAAGCGCGCCGCTGCGCTCGCCGGGCATGGCCCGGCGCTACCGCCGCGGCGGTGCCCCGGAATGCGTCGGCGCCGAGATCCCGGTAGCGCCGGGCCACGCCCGGCGGAATGCGTCAGCGCCGCGATTCCCGGAAGCACCGGGCCATGCCCGGCGGAATGCCCGCCACACGTCACCACGCCGCACGCGGTAGCATTCGCTTCCCTTCCCACGCCTTCCTGCTCCCCGCCGATGCGCCTGCTGCTGGTCGAAGACAATCCGGATCTGGCCGATGCGATCATCCGCCGCATGCGCCGCAGCGGGCACGCGGTGGACTGGCAGGCCGACGGTCTGGCCGCCGCCAGCGTGCTGCGCTACCAGAGTTTCGACCTGGTGGTGCTGGATATCGGCCTGCCCAAGCTGGACGGCCTGCGTGTACTGGCCGGCATGCGCGAACGCGGCGACAGCACGCCGGTGCTGATGCTGACCGCACGCGATGGCATCGAAGACCGCGTGCAGGCGCTGGATGTCGGCGCCGACGATTACCTGGGCAAGCCCTTCGACTTCCGCGAATTCGAAGCGCGCTGCCGTGTGCTGCTGCGCCGTGCACGCGGCCAGGCCAGTGAAGTGGTGCAGGTGGGCGGCTTCCAGTTCGACAACGCCGCGCACCGGGTCAGCGTGGATGGCGAACCGATCGAACTGCCCAACCGCGAGTATCGCCTGCTGGAAATCCTGGTCGGCCGCCTCGGTCAGGTGGTGGGCAAGGATGAGATCGGCAACGGCCTGTTCGGCTTCGATGATGAGGCCGGACCGAATGCCATCGAACTGTACATCGGCCGCTTGAGGAAGAAACTGGCCGGTGCACCGCTGCGCATCACCACGGTGCGTGGTGTCGGCTACCTGCTGGAAGACGCCGGCGACGGCAGCAGCGATGGCGATGGCTGAGGCGCGCACGGCCAGTGCCGCACCGGGGTCGCTGCGGCGCACCCTGCTGCTGTACCTGGGGACCCTGCTGGCGGTGTTCGCGGTGGCGCTGCTGTTCGCCGCGCGCGATTACGGCCAGCGCGCCGCCAACCGCTCCTATGACCACCTGCTGGTGTCCTCGGCCTTGTCCATCGCCGATTCGGTGGCGCTGGTCGATGGCCAGTGGCAGGTCGATCTGCCCTACGCCGCGTTGGATCTGCTGGCGATGGCGCCGGAAGACCGCGTGTTCTACCGGGTGGCCGACCGCCGCGGCAACCTCATCACCGGCTATGGCGATCTGCCTGCGCCGCCGCGCCGGCCGGGTGCGCAGCCGCAGTTGTTCGATGCACCCTACAGTGGCGAGACCGTGCGCTTCGTGGTGGTCAGCCGCAGCTTTGCCGCCGCCTCGGCGCAGGGCGAGGTGCAGGTGCAGGTGGGGCAGACCCGGCGTGCGCGCGAGGCGCTGGCGCAGGACATGGTCAACCGTGCACTGCTGGCCATCGGCGTGTTGTCGCTGCTGCTGCTGGCCCTGGTGGCTTTCGGTGTGCACCGCGCCTTCCGTCCGCTGGTGCGGGTGGAGCGCGAGCTGTTGCGGCGCGAACCGTCCGACCTGAAGCCGCTGGATGCGCGCGTGCCGCGCGAGATGGACCAGATGGTGGCGGCGCTCAACCGCTTCATGGAACGGCTGTCCAGCAACAACGAGACGCTGCGCGCGTTCATGGCCGAGGCCGCGCACCAGATGCGTACGCCGCTGGCCGCACTGCGCGCGCAGGCGCAGCTGGCACTGGACGACGACGAGCCGGACGACATGCGCCGCAGCCTGCAGGCCATCGAACGCAATGCCACCCACATGAGCCGCCTGCTCAACCAGCTGCTCAGCGATGCCAGCGTGATCCATCGTTCCAATCTGCAGCGGTTTGCGGCGGTGGACCTGGCCGAGACCGTGCACCAGGCCCTGCACGAAGCACTGCCACAGGCCGGGCCTGCACCGCGCGTGCAGCTGGCGATGACCGCCGAGCCGGTGCAGGTGCATGGCGATGCGTTGCTGCTGCGCGAAGCGATCAAGAACCTGGTCGACAACGCGCTGAAGTACGGTGGTGACGGCGCGCTGCAGATCGCGCTGACCGTGGAAGGCGGGCAGGCCGTGCTGACCATTGCTGACCATGGTGCCGGCATTGCCGCAGCCGATGCGGGCCGCGTGTTCGAGCGCTTCGCCCGCGGCGAGAGCGCGCCCGCCGGTGGTGCGGGCCTGGGCCTGGCCATCGTCAAGCGCGTGGTCGACAGCCATGGCGGCCACATCGACCTGAGCAACCGCCCGCAGGGTGGCCTGGTCGCCACCATCCGCCTGCCCCGGAGCACGTCATGATCCGCCTGTTCGCCGCTGCCCTGGCCCTGCTGCTGGCACTGCCGGTGCTGGCTGCGCCGGGCGATGTGCGCCGCTTCGCCGCGCAGGGGCCTGCCACCGCGCAGCTGCGCATCCACGGCACCACCGACATCGAGGTGTTCGCCGTGGTCATCGCCGACTACCAGCGCCTGCATCCCGGCACGGAGGTGGTGTACGAGGACATCATCACCCAGGATCTGTATGCGCGTTACCTGCACGACCGAACCGGGCCGCATTCGCCGGACCTGCTGATTTCCAGCGGCATGGACCTGCAGACCAAGCTGGTGAACGATGGCCACGCACTGCCGCATCGTTCGGCGCAGACCGCCGCGCTGCCGGCGTGGGCGCAGTGGCGCAGCGAGGCGTTCGGCATCAGCTACGAACCGGTGGTGATGGTCTACAACACCCGCCGGCTTCCCGCAGCGAAGGCCCCGCACACGCGCCGCCAGCTGCTGGATCTGCTGCGCGCCGAGGGCACGCCGCTGCACGGCCGGGTGGGCACCTACGATATCGAGCGCAGCAGCGTGGGCTACCTGCTGGCGACCCAGGACGCGCAGCGCGGCAGCATTGCCGGTGCGCTGCTGGGCGCGCTGGGCGACAACGCGGTGCTGCGCGAGGAGCGCACGGGCGTGCTGCTGGACAAGGTTGCCAGTGGCGAACTGTCACTGGTCTACAACGTGCTGGGTTCCTATGCACAGGCGCGTATCGATGGCGGTGCGCCGTTGGCCATCATCGAACCGGAGGACTACACCCTGGTGGTGCTGCGCACGGCGGTGATCCCACGTACCGGGCCGCACCCGGAAGAGGCGCGCCGCTTCCTTGATTACCTGCTGTCGCCGCGTGGCCAGCAGGTGCTCTCGCGCGAGGCACGGCTGATGCCGATCGTCACCGGCAATGCGCGCGGCGATGACGCGCCCGGCCGCAGCCGCCGCCCGATCCAGCTCGGTCCGGGCCTGCTGGTGTACCTGGACGCGCTGAAGCGGCGGCAGTTCCTTGATGCCTGGCGCAGCAGCGTGGAGCCGGCCGGGCGCTGACCGCGACGGCCTGCACGTACAATGGCGCCATGAGCGAATACACCATCCTGATTGCCGATGACCATCCGCTGCTGCGTTCGGCGGTGGTGCAGTCATTGCGGCAGAGCCTGCCGCTGGCGCAGGTGCGGGAAGTGGCCAGCGCGGATGCCCTGGCCGAGGCCCTCGATGCCCAGCCCGAGGTGGACCTGGTGCTGCTGGACCTGACCATGCCCGGCGCGCACGGCTTTTCCGCGCTGCTGCACGTGCGCGGCTCGCACCCGGATATTCCGGTGGTGATTCTTTCCTCCAACGACCACCCGCGGGTGATCCGCCGTGCCCAGCAGTTCGGTGCGGCCGGTTTCATCCCGAAGTCGGCACCGGCCGAGACCATCGGCGAGGCGGTGGCGGCGGTGCTCGATGGCGGGCTGTGGTTCCCGGCGATGGCCGAGGAACGTTCCGAAGCCGATGCGCTGCTGGCCAGCCGCCTGGCCCAGCTCACGCCGCAGCAGTTCCGCGTGCTGCTGTGCCTGGCCGATGGCCTGCTCAACAAGCAGATCGCCTACACGCTGGGCCTGGCCGAAAACACGGTGAAGGTGCATGTCACCGCCATCCTCAAGAAGCTCGAATGCCACAGCCGCACGCAGGCGGCGGTGCTGGTGAAGGCGCTGGAGCCGGAAGGCGACGCGGGCGCGGGGCTGTAACGCCCGCGCCCGTTCACCGCGCCCCGCGTGCTCGTTCCGTGGCGGCCCACCAGGCGTGCAGGGCGGGCATCACGTCGTCGCGCGGCAGCAGCTCCTGTTCGATCCGGCCTTTCGGCTGCAGCAGCAGATGGTGGTGGAACGCCCGCTCTTCTTCGTCCAGCCCCGGTGGCGGGGTGGAATCGGTAGGGACCGGCTCCTTCACCGCCAATGCTGCGCAGTAGCGGTCGAACATGCTGCGCTCCATCAGCACCCGCTGCAGCCCGGGCAGGTACAGGCGGGCACGGCCCAGCATCAGCAGCCCCCAGCTGTCCATGTCTCCCCAGTAGCCCACGGCGCGGTCGCGCAGCCAGGGGGCCTGCAGCCAGCCCAGGTCCAGGCCTGAACCGAGCACGGCCACGGTGTCGGCCAAGGGCGGCAGCAGGTGGACGCAGCGTTCGTTTTCGACCAGCAGCAGCCGTGTGCCCGGCAGCGGCGTGTGTGCCAGTTCACGGGTACGCACCCGGATCTGCTCGAAAGGCAGCAGGCCCGGTGCCAGCGGCACCAGGCGCAGCCAGTGCTCGCCGCCGTCCTGGCTGCCCAGGAAGGCAGCCAGGCCCTGCGCACTGGCCTGGTTGTCAAAGCGCAGGTCGAGCAGGGCGGTGACCAGGCTCTGGTGGCGTTCGAGGAACTTGCTGT
>NZ_JBNNHG010000093.1:0-14716 GCF_050268705.1 Stenotrophomonas sp. NPDC077659
TTATGCTGGGCGGGGCCGCGTTGCCGATGCATCGGCACGCCGATGGCCTGCATTCTAACACGATTTCGTAATGACGACTCATGTTTTTTCTACCTTTCGGATGTGGCCTTGCGGCCGGACAGCCCCCCGCCGTGGATACCGCGGTGGGGCAAGGGTTCCCGCCGGCAAGGCAGGAAGCCGCGCATTATGGCGCAGATGGGGGTGCTGGGCAACCGGGCGGGGGCAAACGAACCTGAACCTGCGCGCGCCGGGCCATGTCCGGATCTACCGGTAGCGACGGGCCCTGCCCGGCGGGCGCTGGCAGGGCCCTCAGGCCTTGTCGGCGTCGGTGGTGAAGCTCTCGCCGCAGCCACACTCGGCGGTGGCGTTCGGGTTGCTGAACGTGAAGGTCTCGCTCAGGCCGTGCTTGCCGAAATCAATGACGGTGCCGTCCACCAGGGCCAGGCTCTTGGCGTCCACGTAGATCTTCACCCCATCCTGGTCGAACACGGTGTCGCCCTCGCGCTCGTCACGGGCCAGATCGGTCACGTGGCCCCAACCGGAACAGCCGGTCCTGGTCACGCCGAAGCGCAGGCCCAGCGCGCCGGGGGTCTGGGCGACGAAGCGCTGCACGCGCTCGAAGGCGATGGGGGTCAGGCTGACGGCCATGAGGCTCACTCCAGGGATACGGGGACATTATAAGGAGACGGCAGCCGCGAAAAATGCCTCGCAAGCAGAACGCTGCAACCGGTAAACTCCCGTGTTCACAGATCGAGTCGATCAGCAGAGGATTCAAGTCATGACGGTGGTCAGCGTTGAACATGCGCTTGCCGGGAAGATCCCGGAAGGCGGCGAAGTCACGGTACGCGGATGGGTGCGCACGGTGCGCGGTTCAGCGAATCTGGCCTTCGTCAATGTGAGCGACGGTTCCTGCTTCGCGCCGATCCAGGTCGTGGCCAACGACACGCTGGCCAATTTCGACGAGATCAAGCGCCTGACCAGCGGCTGTTCGGTCATCGCCACCGGCACCCTGGTGAAGTCGCAGGGCAAGGGCCAGTCGTTCGAGATCCAGGCCAGCACGCTGGAGGTGGTCGGCTGGGTCGAAGACCCGCTGACCTACCCGATCCAGCCCAAGCCGATGTCGCCGGAATTCCTGCGTGAAGTGGCGCACCTGCGCCCGCGCACCAACCTGTTCGGCGCGGTCACCCGCATCCGCAACTGCCTGGCCCAGGCCGTGCACCGTTTCTTCCACGAGAACGGCTTCAACTGGATCAGCACCCCGATCATCACCACCTCCGATGCTGAAGGCGCCGGCCAGATGTTCCGCGTGTCCACCCTGGACATGGTGAACCTGCCGCGCGACGAGAAGGGCGCGATCGATTTCAGCCGCGATTTCTTCGGCAAGGAAACCTTCCTGACCGTGTCCGGCCAGCTGAATGTCGAGGCCTACTGCCTGGCGCTGAGCAAGGTCTACACCTTCGGCCCGACCTTCCGTGCCGAGAACAGCCACACCACGCGCCACCTGGCCGAATTCTGGATGATCGAACCGGAAATCGCCTTCGCCGATCTGGCCGAGGACGCGCGCCTGGCCGAGGAATTCCTGAAGTACCTGTTCCGCGCCGTGCTGAACGAGCGTGGTGACGATCTGGCCTTCATCGCCGAGCGCGTGGACAAGAACGCGATCACCAAGCTGGAAGACTTCATCAATGCCCCGTTCGAGCGCATCGACTACACCGATGCGGTCAGCCTGCTGCAGAAGTCCGGCAGGAAGTTCGACTTCCCGGTGGAATGGGGCCTGGACCTGCAGACCGAACACGAGCGCTGGCTGACTGAAGAACACGTCGGCCGCCCGGTGGTGGTGACCAACTATCCGGAGCACATCAAGGCCTTCTACATGCGCCTGAACGACGACGGGAAGACCGTCGCCGCGATGGACGTGCTGGCCCCGGGCATCGGCGAGATCATCGGCGGCAGCCAGCGCGAAGAGCGCCTGGACGTGCTGGATGCGCGCATGGCCCAGTTCGGCCTGGATCGCGAGCACTACAGCTGGTACCGCGATTTCCGCCGTTACGGCTCGGTGCCGCACGCTGGCTTCGGCCTGGGCTTCGAGCGCCTGGTGGTCTACGTCTGCGGCCTGTCCAACATCCGCGATGCGATCCCCTACCCGCGCGCCCCGGGCAGCGCGGACTTCTAAGCCACACCCCACGACCACGGAGGTACTGCCCCCATGACCCTGTTCTTCGCCCTCTGTTTCGTTGGCGTGGCAGTGGCCGGGTTCAGTGCCTTCGTGATCTTCTGGCCATTGACCCTGGTGCACGTGCGTGACCGCCATCCGGCGCTCGCCGCGCGCTTCGGCACTGGCGCCTTCCTCAAGCCCGACGCCCTGGCCTGGCTGCTGCGCCGCGATTACCGCCAGCAGCCGGACCGTTCGCTGTCCGGGCTGGCGACACCGGCCTGGGTATCGCTGCTGACCCTGCTGGCCGGACTGGGCATGGCTGCCCTGCTCTGGCTGGCCTCGCTCTGGTAATACACCTATGAACGACCACACCGACGCCCGCGACAGCTGGTGGCTGGCCAGCCTCGGCAACACCCTGATCTGGGCCCGCCTGCGCGTGCGCCCGGCCGGCACCGCCGAAGTGCTGGACAGCGACGGCAACACGCTGAGCTATGACAGCGAGGACACCGCACGCGCCCAGCTGTTCGATGCCGAATTCGTCGAGTACGACGGCCTGGACGAGGAAGATGCACTGGTGCGCGGCTTCAGCCTGCACGAAGTGCAGCCGCCGCAGGCCGGCAGCGATGAAGGCCTGCGCGGCCGCATGGTGCAGTCGCTGGGCGGGCGCGCCTGACCCAGCATGTTCACCCCGCGCGCCTTCGCCGAAACCGACCTGCTCTGGCTGGACCGCCTGCTGGCGCGCGATGCGTTCGTCACTGTGCTGACCATCGGTGACGACGGCCTTCCGGAACTGACCCGCGTGCCGGTGCTGTACCAGCGCCAGGGCTCGCAGATCGAGCTGCGTGGACACTGGGCCCGCGCCAACCCGCAGTCGCGCCGCGACGGTCCCGCCAAGGTGCTGGTCGACGGCCCGCACGGCTATGTATCGGCCAGCTGGTACCCCGACAAGGAAGCTGCCGCGCGCGTGCCCACCTGGAACTACGCCGCCGCCGAACTGCGCGGGCAGCTGCAGCGTTTCGACGATCCGGCGGCACTGGCGCAACTGGTCGGCGCCGTCAGTGATCACTTCGAAGCCAGCGTCGGCCAGCAGTGGCGGTTCGACGCGGACCGTCCCGACCACGGCCCGGAACTGCGCGCCATCGTCGGTTTCCGTTTCCAGGTTGAACACGTGCAGCTGAAACTGAAACTCAGCCAGAACCACCCCGACGCCAACCAACAGGCGGTGATCGCCGCACTGGACGAGCTGCACACCCCCGCATCCATCGAACTGGCGCAGTGGATGCGCTGGCACCGTGAACAGGCCGCCTCCAGCGGCTGATCACCTCAGATTCCCGCGAAGACGCGACCGGATCGGCCGCGCCTTGCCCCCACCCGACGCCAGGGATACCGCACATGAAAGACATCCACCGCCTGCTGCAGAACAACCGCGAGTGGGCCGACCGCATCGCCCAGGAAGATCCGGAGTTCTTCCACCAGCTGGCCAAGCAGCAGCATCCGGAATACCTGTGGATCGGCTGTTCCGATTCGCGCGTGCCGGCCAACCAGATCATCGGCATGGCCCCGGGTGAAGTGTTCGTTCACCGCAACGTCGCCAACGTGGTGGCGCACAGCGACCTGAACTGCCTGAGCGTGGTGCAGTACGCGGTGGACCAGCTGAAGGTGAAGCACATCCTGATCGTGGGCCACTACGGCTGTGGCGGCGTGCATGCCTGCCTGCACAACACCCGTGTCGGTCTGGCCGACAACTGGCTGCGCCATGTCGGCGACGTGGTGCAGAAGCACCAGGGCATTCTGGATGCGATCGAGGATGACGAGCTGAAGCACGCGCGCCTGTGCGAACTGAACGTGATCGAGCAGGTCGCCAACCTGTGCCGCTCCACCATCGTCGAGGACGCCTGGGCACGTGGCCAGAAGCTGATGGTGCACGGCTGGGTGTACAGCCTGAAGGATGGCCGGGTCAGTGAGATGGGCATCGACGTCGGCGCCCAGGAAGAGCTGAAGCCGGCCTACGAGAAGGCGCTGGCCTTCGTACCGCGCCAAGGCAAGCGCGACTGACCCCCCGGAGATCGCCATGCTCGCCTCACCGATCAATCTGCTGGCCTGGATCGACGAACACCGGCACCTGCTGAAGCCGCCGGTGGGCAACAAGATGATCGACAACGGTGATTTCATCGTGATGGTGGTGGGCGGGCCCAACTCGCGCACCGACTACCACTACGATGAAGGCCCGGAGTGGTTCTATCAGCTGGAAGGCGAGATGGTATTGAAGGTGCAGGAAGATGGCGCGGTGCGGGACATTCCGATCCGCGCCGGCGAGATCTTCCTGTTGCCGGCCAAGGTGCCGCACTCGCCGCGTCGTCCACCCGGCGGCATCGGCCTGGTGGTCGAGCGCAAGCGTCTGCCGCATGAGAAGGACGGCGTGATCTGGCATTGCGAGCGCTGCAACCACAAGCTGCACGAAGAATACTTCCCGCTGCAGAACATCGAAACCGACCTGCCCAAGGTATTCGCGCGCTACCAGGCCAGCCTGGAACTGCGTACCTGCAGCCAGTGCGGGCACGTTGACCCGTTGCCGGTGCCGGCGGCGGGCTGAACGTTCGCCGGGCGTAGCCCGGCGCTACCGTGTATCAGCCCTTGTAGAGCCGAGCCCATGCTCGGCTGCCGGGCCGCGAAGCCGAGCATGGGCTCGGCTCTACAGTGCAGCCAGCACCCAGGCATTCCGGGCATCGGTCCCACTACCGCAGGCGCTACACTGGCAGCCCCGTTGCAGCCTGTTGCCCGACCATGTCCGATCTGCTCAGCCGCACCCACGCCATCGCCCTGGACGCCGCCGATCCGCTGCGCCCGCTGCGCAACGAATTCCTGATTCCGCGCCATGGCGGCGGTGAACAGACCTACTTCGTCGGCAACTCGCTGGGCCTGCAGCCGCGTGGCGCACAGGCCGCCGTGCAGGAAGTGATGAAGCAGTGGGGCGAGCTGGCCGTCGAAGGCCACTTCACCGGCCCCACGCAATGGCTGTCCTACCACCGCCTGGTCAGCGCACAGCTGGCCCGCGTGGTGGGCGCGCTGCCCAGCGAAGTGGTGGCGATGAACACCCTGAGCGTGAACCTGCACCTGATGATGGTCAGCTTCTACCGGCCCACCGCAGAGCGTCCGGTCATCCTGATGGAAGCCGGCGCATTCCCGACCGACCGCCATGCGGTGGAAGCACAGATCCGCTTCCACGGTTTCGACCCGACCGAATGCCTGGTGGAAGTGCAGCCGGACGAGGCCAAGGGCACCTTCTCGATGGCCGCCATCGAGCGCGCCATCGGTGAACACGGCCCGCGCCTGGCCCTGGTGCTGTGGCCGGGCGTGCAGTACCGAAGCGGCCAGGCCTTCGACCTCGATGCGATCACCCGCCTGGCGCGCCTGCATGGCGCCCGCATCGGCTTCGACCTGGCCCACTCGGTCGGCAACCTGCCGCTGCACCTGCACGATGTCGCACCGGATTTCGCCGTGTGGTGCCACTACAAGTACCTCAACAGCGGCCCGGGGGCCGTGGCCGGTGCCTTCGTGCACGAACGCCACCACCGCGACACCACCCTGCCCCGCTTCGCCGGCTGGTGGGGCCACGATGAAGCCACCCGCTTCCAGATGGCCCCGCAGTTCACCCCGGCCGTTGGCGCCGAGGGCTGGCAGCTGAGCAACCCGCCGATTCTTGGCCTGGCCCCGCTGCGTGCATCGCTGGACCTGTTCGAGCGCGCCGGCATGGAAGCGCTGCGGCACAAGTCGCTGGCGCTCACCGGCCTGCTCGACGCGCTGGTGCGCGCACGCCTGCCGCAGGTGCTGGACATCGTCACCCCGTCCGAAGCGGAACGCCGCGGCTGCCAGCTCTCGCTGCGGGTGATCGCCGGCCGCGAGCGCGGCCGTGCCCTGTTCGAGCACCTGCGCGCCATCGGCGTGCTGGGCGACTGGCGCGAACCGGACGTGATCCGCATTTCGCCCACTCCGCTGTACAACCGCTACCTGGACGTGCACCACTTCGTCGAGGAAGTGGAAGCCTGGGCCGGCCTGTAAGCCGCCCCCTCCCCTGCTTCTGGACAGTTCGTTGATCGCACACGCCTCCCGCTCGTTGAGCATCGTCGGTGCCGGCCTGGCCGGTTCCCTGCTGGCCATCCTGCTGTCCCGGCAGGGCTGGCGCATCACCCTGTACGAACGCCGCGGCGACCCGCGCGTGGCCGATTACGAGAGCGGCCGTTCGATCAACCTGGCGCTGGCCGAACGTGGGCGCAACGCGCTGCGCCAGGCCGGTGTAGAAGACGAGGTCATGACACGCGCGGTGATGATGCGCGGGCGCATGGTGCACCCGCGCGAGGGCGCGCCGCAGCTGCAGCGCTACGGGCGCGACGACAGCGAAGTGATCTGGTCGATCCACCGCAGCGATCTGAATACCACGCTGCTGGAGCTGGCCGAACAGGCCGGTGCCACCGTGCATTTCCACCGGCGTCTGCACACCGTCGATTTCGATGCCGGCTACGCGCGCTTCATCGATGACCGTGACGACAGCCCGCACGACATCCGTTTCGATACGCTGATCGGTGCCGACGGCGCGGGTTCGGCGCTGCGCGGTGCGATGAACCGGCGCGCGCCGCTGGGCGAGGACATCGCGTTCCTCGACCACTCCTACAAGGAGCTGGAGATTCCGCCTGCCGCAGACGGCAGCTTCCGTATCGAGCGTAATGCGCTGCATATCTGGCCGCGCGGCCACTACATGTGCATCGCCCTGCCCAACCACGAAGGCACGTTCACCGTCACGCTGTTCCTGCCGAACAAGGGCGACCCCAGTTTTGCCACGGTCAATACCGGTGCGCAGGCCGAGGCGCTGTTTGCCCGCGAGTTTGCCGATACCCTGCCGCTGATCCCGGACCTGCGGGCGGACTGGGAGCAGCACCCGCCGGGCCTGCTCGGCACGCTCACCCTGGAACGCTGGCACCAGGGCGCGCGCGCGGTGCTGATCGGCGATGCCGCGCATGCGATGGTGCCGTTCCACGGCCAGGGTATGAACTGCGCATTCGAGGATTGCGTGGCTCTGGCCCGCCACCTGATGGAAGCGGACGACCTGGAAGGCGCGTTCGAAGCCTTCGAAGCCGAGCGCAAGCCGAATGCGCGCGCGATCCAGCAGATGGCGCTGGAGAATTACCTGGAGATGCGCGACCGCGTCGCCGATCCGGCCTTCCTGCTGCAGCGCGAGCTGGAGCAGGAACTGCAGCGGCGCTGGCCCACGCGCTTCGTGCCGCACTACACCATGGTCACCTTCCTGCACACGCCGTATGCCGAAGCGCTGCGCCGCACGGACATCCAGCGCGAGATGCTGGTGGCGGCCACCGCCGGCCATGATTCACTGGACAACATCGACTGGGCCACGCTGGAAACGCAGATTCACGCGCAGCTGCCGGTCCTGGAGGGCGCGCACTGATGGCCGACAGCTTCCTGTTCTACGACCTGGAAACCTTCGGCCAGGACCCGCGCCGCACCCGCATCGCGCAGTTCGCAGCGATGCGTACCGATGCCGACCTCAACGTGATCGACACCCCGGTCAGCTTCTTCGTGCGTCCGGCCGACGATCTGGTGCCTTCACCGATGGCAACGCTGGTTACCGGCATCACCCCGCAGCAGGCCATGGCCGAGGGCATCAGCGAAGCCGAAGCCTTCGACCGCATCAACGAGCAGCTGTCGCGGCCGGGCACCTGCGCACTGGGCTACAACACCCTGCGCTTCGATGACGAGTTCATCCGCTACGGGCTGTTCCGCAATTTCCACGACCCCTACGAGCGCGAGTGGCGCAACGGCAATTCGCGCTGGGATCTGCTGGACATGCTGCGGATGATGCGCGCCCTGCGGCCGGACGGCATCCAGTGGCCGCTGCGCGAGGACGGTGCCACCTCGTTCAAGCTGGAGCATCTGGCCGAGGCCAATGGCGTGCGCGAAGGCGATGCGCATGAAGCGCTGTCGGACGTGCGCGCGACCATCGGCATGGCGCGCCTGTTCAAGCAGTCGCAGCCACGGCTGTGGGAGTACGCATTGAAGCTGCGCGACAAGCGTTTCGTCGGCAGCCTGCTGGATGTGGCCGCGATGAAGCCGGTACTGCACATTTCAATGCGCTACCCGGCCAGCCGCCTGTGCGCCGCGCCGGTGCTGCCCCTGGCCATGCACCCGACCATCAACAACCGGGTGATCGTGTTCGACCTGGAAGGCGAGATCGACGACCTGCTGGAACTGCCGGCGGAGGTGATCGCGCAGCGCCTGTACATGCGTGCCAGCGAACTGCCTGAAGGCGTGGCGCGGGTGCCGCTGAAGGAAGTGCATCTGAACAAGGTGCCCGCCCTGGTGGCCTGGAACCACCTGCGCAGCGACGACCATGCGCGCCTGGGCCTGGACGTGGCGGCGATCGAAGCCAAGGCCGAGCGCCTGCGCGCCGTCGCCCCGCAGTTGGCCGAGAAGGCCCGCCAGGTCTTCAACCAGCCGCGGCCGGCCACGGTGTCTGACGTGGATGCGTCGTTGTACGACGGCTTCCTCGGTGCCGGCGACAAGCCTCTGCTGGCCCTGGCGCGCACCAGTGCGCCGCAGCAGCTGGCCGCGCTGGAGGGCCGCTTCCGCGACCCGCGCCTGCCCGAGCTGCTGTTCCGCTACCGCGCACGCAACCATCCCGACAGCCTCGCACCGGCTGAACGCGAGCGCTGGCAGGATTACCGGCGCCAGCGCCTGCTGGGCGATGGCGGCCTGGGCGAACTGAACCTGCCGCAGTACCAGCAGCAGATCGATACGCTGGCCGCCGAAGCGCCCGATGACGCAAGGCGGACCCAGCTGCTGCAGTCGCTGCGCGACTGGGGCAACCACCTGCAGGAGACACTGTGAGTACGTATTTCTCCGACGCCAGTTTCAAGTTCCTGCGCAGCCTGGCGCGGCATAATGAAAAGGGCTGGTTCAACGAGCACCGGCAGCAGTATGAAGACCATGTACGGCAGCCGTTCCTGCGCCTGCTGGGCGACCTGCAGCCAGCGCTGACCGAGGTCAGCGACCACTTCCGTGCCGACACCCGTGGCGTCGGCGGCTCGCTGTTCCGCATCCACCGCGATGCGCGTTTTTCCAACGACAAATCGCCGTACAAGATCTGGCAGGGCGCGCGCCTGTTCCATGAGCGTCGCCGTGAAGTAGCGGCGCCGTCGTTCTACATCCACCTGCAGCCGGGCGAGAGCTTCGTCGGTGCAGGCCTGTGGCACCCCGAGCCGGACACGCAGCGGCGCATCCGCCACTTCATCCTGGACAATCCGAGCAGCTGGAAAGCGGCCGCGCACGCGCCCGCCCTGCGCAAGCGCTTTGATTTCGAGCAGACCGAGAAGCTGGTGCGGCCACCGCGCGGCTTTCCCGCCGACTTCGAGTTCATCGACGACCTCAAGCACCGCAACTGGGTGATGTGGCGCTCGCTGGAGGACGACACCATGACCGGCCCTCGCCTGCTGTCCACCCTGGGCAAGGATCTGGCCGCGCTGGGCCCGTTCGTTGATTACCTGTGCGCGGCGCTGGACCTGGAATTCTGATGTCGCAGGATCTGCCCCTGGCCCGGCAGCGTCGCCCGCTGGGCCGCACCGGCCTGCAGGTATCACTGATCGGCCTGGGCTGTTCCGGTTTCTGGGGCCACCGCGGTTTCGCCGAGCGCGATGCGGCCGCGGTGGTCGAACACGCGCTGGCACAGGGCGTGAACCTGCTCGACACCGGCCACAACTATTCCGGCTTCCATGCCGAACCGCGCCTGGGCCGCATCCTGCGCCCACTGCTGGCACGCATTCCGCGTGAGTCGCTGG
The DNA here is from genome assembly GCF_050268705.1 of Stenotrophomonas sp. NPDC077659. Taxonomy (NCBI): domain Bacteria; kingdom Pseudomonadati; phylum Pseudomonadota; class Gammaproteobacteria; order Lysobacterales; family Lysobacteraceae; genus Stenotrophomonas; species Stenotrophomonas sp. NPDC077659. The sequence goes on from NZ_JBNNHG010000093.1 coordinate 10,000, forward strand.
TGGTGTCCAGCAAGGGCGGCACACTGACCGGCCAGGCCGGCATCAGCGGTGCCGAGCAGCGCGATTTCTCCGCCGCAGCCATCACCGCCAGCTGCGAGGCCTCATTGCGCAACCTCGGCCTGGACTATCTGGATATCTACCAGCTGCATGGCGCCAGCGAACACGACATCACCGATGCGCTGCTGGACGCGTTGCAGCGCCTGCGCGAACGCGGGCTGGTGCGCCACACCGGCATCAATACCCACTCGGCCAGCACGCTGCGCTGGATGATCCGCCACCCCGGCACGTTCGACGTGGTGCTGCTGGACTACAACGCCCTGCAGCAGGACCGCGCACCGCTGATCGACCAGTTGCAGGCTGCGGGCATCGGTGTGTTGGCGGGCACCGTGCTGGCCCAGGGCCACCTGCTGCCGGCGCGGCCGCGTCTGCCGCGCCTGGCCGATGCCTGGTACCTGGCCCGTGCCTGGCTGAAGCCCAGCAGCCGTGCACTGATGCGCAGCGCCCGCGACATGCGCCGGGCGATGGCCGCCATCCGCAGCCAGCAGCCTGCGCAGACCGCCTTCGCCTATGTGCTGCAGCACCCTGGCGTGGCCAGTGGCATCCTAGGCACCACCCGTGTCGCCAGCCTCGACCAGGTGCTGCGGACCCGCGTGCACGCGCTGGATGGCGCCGAACGGCAGCGGCTGGTGGCCGCCTTCGGCGATGGAAGCGGCTCGCCCAGTCACTGACCCTTAACCCAGCACCGCCGCACTTGCGGCAGTCTGAGCGTCATGAAGAAGCTCATCGCCCTTGTGATCGTCCTCGTCCTGGCCATCGTTGCGTGGTGGTTCGGCGGCCCGTACCTGACGGTGCACGGTCTGTCCAAGGCCATCGAGCAGCGCGATACCGCCGCACTGGAGCGCTACGTCGACTTCCCACGCGTGCGCGGCAGCCTGCGCGCGCAGCTCAACGATTACCTGGTACGGCAGGCCGGACCGGACGTGGCGGCCAGCCCGTTCGGGGCGTTGCTGTACGGGCTGGGTGACCAGCTGGGCGGCCCGGCTGTGGACACCATGGTGACCCCCACCGGCATCGGCGCGATGCTGCAGGGCCACGTGCTGTGGAAACGCGGCCGCAACGAACTGCAGGGGGGCGATGCGTTCGGTGCGACCGAACCGGCGCGGCCGTTGAAGCACGCCGCGCACCATTTCGAAGCCTTGGACCGGTTCGTGGTGGACGTGGATCGCGGGCCGGGCCAGCCACCGCTGCGGGTGGTACTGGAACCTCAGGGTCTGCGCTGGAAGGTGGTGGACCTGCAGTTGGGGATGTCGGGCAGCCCGTAGGTCCGCTCTGGTAGATGCCCACCTTGGTGGGCGCGGCGGCATGGCAGTGCCAACCAACCGTTGGCACCCACCAGGGGATCCCGCGCCGCGATGCCAACCAAGGTTGGCAACTACCCTTCGTTGGCGACACCGTGCGGCACATGCCCGGCGGCCACGTGTTCACGGGCGCTGTCGATGTTGTGCTGCGAATCATCGAAGAAGATGTCCGCGCCGAACGCCTGCAGGAACGGCCCTTTGTGCCGGCCACCGAGGAACAGCGCTTCGTCCAGGCGCACGCCCCATTCGCGCAGGGTGCGGATCACCCGCTCGTGCGCGGGCGCCGAACGCGCGGTCACCAGCGCAGTGCGGATCGGCGCGCTTTCCCCGGCCGGGAACACTTCCTGCAGCGTGTGCAGGGCCGACAGGAAGCCACGGAACGGGCCACCGCTGAGCGGTTCGCGTGCACGCTCGCGCTCGTGGCGACCAAACGCCTCCACGCCCTGCTCGCGGGAAATGCGCTCGCTCTCATCGCCGAAGATCACCGCATCACCATCGAAGGCGATGCGCAGCTGGCCGGCATTGCGCTCGCTGTGCACGACCTGGTCTTCCGCTGCCGCAGCCGTCTCACCCGGCGGCTTGGGCAGGATGGTGGCCGCGGCAATGCCATGGCGCAGCGCGCTGCGCACCGATTCGGGATTGGCCGACAGGAACAGGTCGGTACCGAACGGCTTCACATACGGCCAGGTCGGCTCTCCGGCGGTGAACGTCGCACGGATGATGCCCAGGCCGTAGTGCTGGATGGAATTGAAGATACGCAGGCCGGTATCGGCCGAATTTCGCGACAGCAGGATCACCTCGACCCGCGGGTTCTCCGGGCTGGCCCCCTGGTTCAGCGCCAGCAGCTTGCGCACCACGGGAAACGCCACGCCTGGACCGAGGATGTCGTCCTCGTGCTGGCGCTGGTAGTCGGCGTACGCCGCCACACCATCGCTCTCGAACAGCGCGTGGCTTTCTTCCAGATCGAACAGCGCGCGCGAGGTCACCGCGACGGTCAGCAGACGGGGGGAGTTGTCGCCCATCGGTGGGGGTCCTTCAAGCGATCGGCGGGGGCCGGCAGCGTATTGTCGTCAAAAAACGAACTGTTCGCTCAGTATCCGGTCTTCCAGGTTGTGTTCCGGGTCGAACAGCAGGGTCACCCGGCGGTCCCGGGACTCGCGGATGGTCACTTCCACCACATCCCGGGTCTCGTGCGAATCGGCGGTGACGCTGACCGGGCGCTTGTACGGGTCGAGCACGCGGAAGCGCACTTCGGTATCGGCCTTGAGGATGGCGCCGCGCCAGCGACGCGGCCGGTAGGGAGCCAGCGGCGTCAGTGCGATGGTGTGCGACCCCAGCGGCAGCACCGGGCCGTGCGCCGAATAGTTGTACGCCGTGCTGCCGGCCGGGGTGGCCACCAGCACGCCATCGCCGATCAGTTCGGCCACGCGTTCCTGGCCGTTGAGGTCGATGCCGATATGCGCCGCCTGGCGGGTCTGGCGCAGCAGCGACACATCGTTGTAGGCCAGCGAACCGGTGCTCGCGCCCGATTCGGTCAGTGCTACCATTTCCAGCGGCCGCAGGTTGGCCGGCTCGGCGCGGGCGATACGCGCGACCACATCATCCTCGGCGTGGTACTGATTCATGAGAAAGCCGACGGTACCCAGCTTCATGCCGAACACCGGCTTGCCCAGGTGACCGTGCCGGTGCAACGTCTGCAGCATGAAGCCGTCACCGCCCAGTGGACACAGCACGTCGGCCTGGTCGGGCGCGTGGTCGCCATAGCGGGAAACCATCGCTGCGCGGGCCATCTGCGCCGGTTCAGCGGTGCTGGCCAGGAAAGCGATGCGGGGGGTGTCGCTCATCGGTGGATCCGGATGGGTGTGCCAGCAAGAGCATACCCGGTAGTGCCGGCCGCTGGCCGGCAATCGCCAGGTTCCATGCTGATTGGTTGCCCGCCAGCGGCCGGCACTACCCACTGAACAAAAAACGGCCCCGCTTTAGCGGGGCCGCTCCGGTTCACGCATGCCAGGCCTGGCCTGGCACTACTTCACTTACGCGCCGTGGGCAGCGAGCTGGCCCAGGCGCTGCACCGCGACCGAAACGGTCGGGTAGTCCAGGGTTTTCTGCTCGGCCAGTTCAGCCAGCATCGACAGAGTGAAGCGCAGGCTGCTGTCGTCACGGCCGATCCACGTGGCTACCTTGGCTTCCGCACTGCTGCCCTTGGTGCCCAGCACCTGGCCCGCCAGATTGCGGTGGTGTGCGGCCAGTTCGTCACGCAGTACACCACGGGCCACCGCATGCCAGCGGCCGTTGACCTCCAGCGCGTCGATCTGCTCGAACAGCCACGGCAGCTGCAGGGCATCGCCCAGGCGGAAGTGGATCTTGGACACGTCCACCGGCTTCAGCTTGTGCGTGCGGGCCAGTTCAATGATGTCGAACGCCGGTTCCAGGAAGTGCAGTTCGGCCAGCTGCTGGGCCAGCGAGGACGGCAGGCCCTTTTCCTTCCACTCGGCCACCAGGGCTTCGTAGGTCGGGCGCTGCGAATCGGGCAGCACGCCCGAAGCGACGCGGATGTCGTTGAACGGCCCCTGGTAGCGGTTGACCGCTTCGGTGATGCCCGGCATCGCGCCCGGGCGCGACAGCAGCCAGCGCACGAACGAACGCTGCAGCTTCCAGATCACTTCCAGCGCGTCGATCTGCACCGATTCCGGCACCTTGCCGTCGAGCGCATCGATCTGCGCCCACAGCGCGCGTGCATCCAGCGTTTCGCGGCTGATGGTGTAGGCCTTGGCGACCTCGGCGATGGAACGGCCGGTGTCTTCCTGCATGCGCATCAGGAAGGTGGCGCCCATGCGGTTGATGGTCTGGTTGGTCACGGCCGTGGCGATGATTTCGCGCTTCAGGCGGTGACGCTCCATCGCGTCGGCGTACTTCTTCTGCAGCGGGGTCGGGAAGTAACGCTGCAGCTCCTTGGACAGGTACGGATCTTCGGGGATGTCCGAGTCCAGCAGCTGGGCAAACGCCACCAGCTTGGAATAGGACAGCAGCACCGACAGTTCCGGACGGGTCAGGCCCTGGCCACGTGCCTTGCGCTGCGACAGCTCGGCATCGGACGGCAGGAACTCGATCTGGCGATCCAGCAGGCCCTGCTGTTCCAGGGTGCGGATGAAGTGCTGCTTGGAACCCAGGCGCTTGACCGCCATCCGCTCCATCAGGCTCAGGGCCTGGTTCTGGCGGTAGTTGTCATTGAGCACCAGATCGGCGACCTCATCGGTCATCGACGCCAGCAGCGTGTTGCGCTGCTCGACGGTCAGCTTCTTGGCCCAGTCCCGTAGAGTCGAGCCGGGAGGAACATGCAAGCTTGCTCGACTCTACCG
>NZ_JBNNHG010000094.1:0-14715 GCF_050268705.1 Stenotrophomonas sp. NPDC077659
CATCCTGCAGTTCTCGATGGACCGGGACATCGACATCGCCGCGCAGGACGTGCAGCAGTTCGTCGGCCTTCTGCACCAGGGTGCTGAACTTGGTGCCGATTTCGCACTGGCCGGCGGTGGCCACTTCGTGGTGCTGCACTTCCACTTCGATGCCGACCTGTTGCAGGGTCTTGCACATTTCAGCGCGCAGGTCGTGCAGGGTGTCGGTCGGCGGAACGGGGAAGTAGCCGCCCTTCACGCCGGGACGGTAACCGCTGTTGGCGCCGTCGTACTTGGCGCCGCTGTTCCAGGCCGCTTCTTCCGAATCGACCTTGAAGAAGGTATTGCCCATTTCATTGGCGAAACGGACCGAATCGAAGATGAAGAATTCCGGCTCCGGGCCGAAGAACGCAGCTTCGGCAATGCCGGAGGACTTCAGGTACGCCTCGGCGCGCTTGGCGATGCCGCGCGGGCAGCGGCCGTACGGCTGCATGGTGGCCGGGTCGAGGATGTCGCAGCTGATCACGAGGGTCGGATCGGCGTAGAACGGATCGACGTAAGCGCTGGTGGTGTCGGGCAGCAGGACCATGTCCGATTCGTTGATGCCCTTCCAGCCGGCGATCGAGCTGCCGTCGAACATCTTGCCTTCTTCAAACAGCGACGGTTCGATGATGCTGACCGGGAAGGTGACGTGCTGTTCGACGCCACGCATATCCACGAAACGCAGATCGACGAACTCGATCTGGTTGTCCTTGATCAGCTTCTCAACGTTTTCCACGGACATCGGTACGACCTCGGATGGGGATGAATGCCTACTGAGGTACAGCAATGACCGTGCCAACTTTTTCTTGAACGCAAGTCATTGATTTTCAATGTTGCGCCCAGACGCAGTGCAGGTCAGCCCGCACCAAAGGAGTGCAGGCACCACTTCGCGCACCCGTTTGGTGCGGCGGGGATCGTCTATCCTCTCGACCTTCCTTCTTTCGCTGCCCGCACCTACGCCCTCCATGTCCGATCTGCTCTCCGCCCTGTTGCTGGGCATCCTTGAAGGCCTTACCGAATTCCTGCCGATCTCCAGCACCGGCCACCTGCTGATCGCCCAGCACTGGCTGGGCGCGCGCTCGGACTTCTTCAACATCATCATCCAGGCCGGTGCGATCCTGGCGGTGGTGCTGGTGTTCCGCCAGCGCCTGCTGCAGCTGGCCACCGGCTTGGGCCAGCGCGAGAACCGCGAGTACGTGTTCAAGCTGGGCGCAGCCTTCCTGGTGACCGCCGTGGTCGGCCTGGTGGTGCGCAAGGCCGGCTGGTCGCTGCCGGAAACCGTGGGCCCGGTGGCCTGGGCGCTGATCATTGGTGGCGTGTGGATGCTGCTGGTGGAGGCCTATACCGCACGCCTGCCCGATCGTGACCAGGTGACCTGGACGGTGGCCATCGGCGTAGGCCTGGCGCAGGTGGTGGCCGGCGTGTTCCCCGGCACTTCGCGTTCGGCCTCGGCGATCTTCCTGGCCATGCTGCTGGGCCTGAGCCGCCGCGCGGCCGCGGCCGAGTTCGTGTTCCTGCTGGGCATCCCCACCATGTTCGCCGCCAGCGCCTACACCTTCCTGGAACTGGCCAAGGAAGGAAACCTGGCCAGCGAGAACTGGACCGACGTCGGCGTGGCCTTCGTTGCCGCCGCCATCACCGGCTTCGTCGTAGTGAAGTGGCTGATGGGCTATATCAAGTCGCACAGATTCACTGCCTTTGCCGTCTACCGCATCGCCTTGGGCGCTGCACTGCTGCTGTGGTTGCCTGCCGGCAGCTGAATGGTGCCGGGGCGCGGCAACCCCTTCGCCGGCCCCCACACGTATTTCCCCTGGTTCCCCAAGGAGACACACCACCATGAACCGCACGCTAACCCTGCTCCTCCCGCTGGCCCTGCTGGCCGCCTGCAGCCAGACCCCGGCACCGGCCGGCACCGGCGGCGACGACGTGGCCCCGGCCGCCACCAAGGCGGCAGACCAGCAGACGCTGGCGCACTTGGATGCGCAGCGCCTGCAGAGCCAGCACTGGTTGCTGAAGCAGGCCACAGCGGCCGACGGCAAGCGCATCGATGCGCTGTTTGCCCGCGCTGACAAGCCGGTCACCCTGGACTTCGCCGATGGCCGCCTGTCGGTGAGCAACACCTGCAACCGTCTGGGTGGTGGTTACACGCTGGAGAACGGCGCGCTGAAGGTGGGCGCGATGGCATCGACCATGATGGCCTGCACCGACAAGGCGCTGATGGCGCTGGACGATGCGGTGTCCAGCCGCCTGCAGGGCGAGCTGAAGGCCACGCAGGATACCGATGGCACGCTGACCCTGGCCACCGGCAACGGCGACGTCCTGGTGTTCGCGCCGGAGCCGACCGCCGAAACCCGCTTCGGCGGCCCGGGCGAAACCGTGTTCCTGGAAGTGGCCGCGAAGACCGAAAAGTGCTCGCACCCGCTGATTCAGGACTACCAGTGCCTGCAGGTGCGTGAGGTGAAGTTCGACGACAAGGGCCTGAAGCAGGGCGAGCCGGGCAAGTTCGAGAACTTCTACGGCACCATCGAGGGCTACACCCATGAGGATGGCGTGCGCAACGTGGTTCGGGTGAAGCGCTTTGCGGTGAAGAACCCGCCCGCCGATGCGTCCTCGCAGGCATACGTGCTGGACATGGTGGTCGAGTCGGCTACCGAGCGCTGACGCCGGTCAGTGCGTAGTAGAGCCGACTGTCAGTCGGCTTGCTCGACCGGCCTTTGTAGAGCCGAGCGTGCTCGACTGTTTGGCAGCAGCCGAGCATGGCTCGGCTCTACAAAAAGGCACAGCCCAGCATGGCTCGGCTCTACAAAGGGTGCGGCCGGCCAGCGGCCGGCGCTACCGGAGGTGCGGTTACAGCGCCGGGTTCAGCGTGTAGGTGCCGTGCAGCGTGGCTTCGGCCAGCACGTGGCCATGCATGGCGCGGTAGGCATCGGCGGCGGTAAAGCGCGGTGGCAGGTCCAGCGTCGGAACATCCAGCGCGAATACGCGGAAGAAGTAACGGTGTACCCGCTCGTCGTTGAACGGCGGATACGGGCCGTCATAGCCCAGGTAATCGCCGGCCATGTCCGGATTGCCGGCAAACCAGCCGGTGAAGTCGTTCACGCCCTGGCGGCTGCCGGCCGGGCCGGCCGGTGCGGGCTTGCCCTTGGCCACGAAACCATCGCTGCAGCTGCCGGCCGCGATCTCATGCACCGACGCCGGGATATCGGCCATCACCCAGTGCACGAAATCGCAGCGCGGCTGGTCGCGCGGCACCGTCATGTCGGTGCGGCCGACCGTCCCAGGCACGGTCGGCACATCCGGGTCCACGCAGACCAGCAGGAACGAACGGGTGCCCTCGGGCACCCCGCTCCAGGCCAGGTGCGGGTTTCGGTTGGGGGCAAAACCATCGGCATCGCCGGCCGCGAACTCGCGGTCGATCGGGGCGCCGGCGGTAAGGCTGGTGCTGCTCAGTTGCATGGAACGGCTCCTTACGCTTCGGGATAACCCAGCCGCACCGCGACCGGGGTCAACAGTTCAAACGCTGCACCCATCACGTCGGCGTACTGGCGCCAGTGGCCGGCCGGGAAGCGCGGCGGGCCGATGCGCTGGGCCGGCGGGATCGGGGTATTGAAGAGCTCCTGCAGCATGCCGGCGACCACGCGCGGATCATCGCGCACCTCGTCGATACGCATCAGGATGTGCGGGTACAGATCCTGCTCGTGCAGGGTGGCCACCTGGGCCATCGAACGCGCCAGCCACTCGGCCACTTCGGCCACGTTGTTGACCACGAACGGCGCCGGCGCGCCGTAGGCGATCCAGTCCAGCAGCATGTCGCGCGGGTCGCGCAGCACCACCAGCAGGCGGCCCTGCGGCAAGTGCGGGCGCAGCGACCACAGCAGCGCGTTGTCCCACCACAGCAGCCAGTCGATGACGGTGTCGTTCTGCACGCCACGCGTACGCAGCGCGTCACGCCAGCCGCTCACCAGGCCCTCCGGGCTGAGATCGCCCGAGGCCAGCCTCTGCAGGGTGAAGTAGTTCTGGAACGCATCATCGGGCGGAGTCTGCGCGAAACGGTCGCTGCGCATCACCGGGCTGGCCCCGGTGAGGGTGACGGCCACGCGCTCGACGCCCGAACCCGGCGCACCCCACAGGAAGATCGGTGCGGATGCAGCGGCCTCAGGATCGACCGTCCCCAGGTCGGGCCAGCTCGGCGGGGCCTTGGCCTGCGGCGGCAGCGGCACGCGCTGCGCGTTCTGGTCGGCATGCAGGTCCAGCCAGGTGCGCAGCGCGTCGCGCGGCTGGCCCGCCTGGTCGAAGATTTCGCCCAGCCAGGTACGCAGCTCGCGGCGGCGCTCTTCCGGCGCCGCGTCGATCATGCCCTGCACGTGGGCGACAGCGGCCGCCGGATCACGTGCCAGCAGCGCCCCGACCACGCGGGTTTCGCCGCTGATGCGGCCCGGCTCCAGTGCGATGATGCGACGGGCGATCGCTTCCACGGCGTCGGTTTCACCGGCCGCTTCATGCAGGCGCAGGCGTGCTTCCAGTGCTGGCACGAAGTCGGGCATGGCCTCGATCCAGCGGTCGGCCACGGCCACCGCGCCCGGGCTGCCGAAACCTTCCGGCGCCAGTCGTGCCAGCCACAGGTGCGGCAGCTGCGGGTGCTCGGCCAGCACCGCATCCAGTTCGGCGCGGGCTTCCTCTTCGCGGCCCAGGCGCTGCCAGCAGGCCAGCAGCAGTTCGACCACGCGGCGGTCGTCCGGGTTGGCCCTCAGCATCGGCCGCAGCTGCTCCAGCGCCTGCATGGGCTGGTCGGCCTGCAGGGCGATCTCGGCACCCAGGCGCTGCAGCGCAGGCGTATCCAGGCCGGGCACCTGCAGCGCCTGCTGCAGCTGCTGGTGGGCGGCTTCGACGTTGCCCTGGCGCAGCGCCAGCTGCACCACCAGGCCATGCAGGCTGGTCATCGCCGGATTGATCTCCAGCACCCGGCGGAAGGCCTGCTCGGCGAAGGCCAGCATGTCCTTGGCCAGGTAGGCCGAACCCAGTGCGTACAGCACGCGCGGGTCGTGGGCCATCTGCCGGGCGGCTTCGGACAGCAGCTGCAGCGCACGGTCGGCGTCATCGCGGCGCAGGGCCACCATGCCCTGCAGGGCCAGCACTTCAGGGTGCTCCGGCTCCAGCCGCGCTGCCATCGTGGTCTGCCGCGCGGCGCTGTCGATGTCATTGCGGCCGATCGCCAGATGGGCCTGCATCAGGTAGGCCTCGAACGCATTGGGGTTCAGATCGGTGGTGCGCAGCAGCGCTTCGTCGGCGCCTTCGAAATGGCGCAGGGCCAGCAGCAGGCCGGCCTGCTGCAGGTGCAGCTGTGCATCATCGGGAGCCAGCTGCAGCGCCTGCTGCAGCGCTTCCATCGCGGCCTCGGCCTGGCCCTGCTGCTGCAGCGCAAGCGCCAGCCAGCGGTGGGCCTGTGCCTGGCCGGGTTCGTCGTGCACCCACGCCTGTGCCAACTGCACGGCCTGTGCGGTGTCGTTCTGGCGCAGGGCCTGGAGAATCTGGTCTTGCATGGCAGTCCGGTTCAATGGCAAACCCGCATTGTAACGGCCCGCGCACAGGTGCCGGTTCAGCCCGCCAGCACCCGCTGCAGGCGCTGGGCCACCCAGCGTTCGGAGAAGCCGTCGCCGCGCCAGTTTTCCAGGAACCCGCAGTGGCCGCCCCAGCAGGCCGTTTCCAGCCGCGCCTGCTGCGGCAGCTGCCAGTCGCTGAAGGTCGAATAGGGAATGACCGGATCATCCTGGGCCATCAGGATGTCGGCCGGTACCTGCAGGGTGGACAGGCGGTCGCCGGCAATCGAATACCCGTCGAAATACGCCTGCAGCGAGCCGAAATCGGTATGCCGCTCGACCAGCCAGGTGGTCAGCGCACGGATGTCCAGCTTCAGCACGCGGTCGTCGCAGTCGCTCAGTTCCGGGAACAGGTCGCGCTTGCGGCGCAGCGAACCGGCCCATTTGCGGCGGAAATACCAGTCGTACATCGCCGGCCCGTTCTGGATGCTGTCCATGGTCAGCGCCGGATCCAGCACCGGGCATACCGAGGCCACCCGCTGCAGCGGCACACCGGCACCCGGCGCGCGCAGGGCCAGCCGCAGCACGAAGTTGCCACCCAGCGAATAGCCTGCGGCCACCAGCGGCAGGTCCCGCCAGCGGCGCGCGATATCGCCAGCGGCCTGCACCACTTCATCGATGCGGTTGGAGTGGAAGATGCCGGGGTTGAGGTGATGGGTATTGCCGTGGTCGCGGAAGTTCAGCCGGATCACGTCGAAGCCCTGCTCGATCATGCGCGCGGCCGCCATGCGCATGTAGCTGGATTCTGCACTGCCTTCCCAGCCGTGCAGCAGCAGGGCCATGCCCTGGGGCTCGCGGCCTTCGATGTGGCTGTGCCAGCCCTGCAGGCGCACGCCGTCGCCGCCGTCGAGGATCAGTTCTTCGCTGACCGCACCGGTGGCGGCAAGCAGCAGCAGGCCGCGCTGCAGGCGCATGCGGCTGGAGCTGAGCATGGATTGCAGGTGCGGGTTGCGCAACCAGCGCGGCGGCTGGTAATCCGCCGCATGCAGCGTCGGCGTGCCGGCGTCCAGGACGGGTGGCGGGATCAGTGCCACCGCATGCTCACTGCGTGCTCATGGCCGCCACGATGCGCGCGCGCGAGGTTTCCGCGATGCGTCGACGGCCTTCCAGGTCCTGGGCACCGATCGGCGCCAGGAAGTGCACTTCCGCACGTCGCGCCGGCTCACCGAGCAGGCGCAGGAAATTGGCGAAGAAGCTCTCGCCCGGGCCAAAGGCCACGATGGTCTGGGCATCGCCATGGGTGCCATAGACCAGGGCCACCGGCTGTACCGGCACGCCGGTTTCAACTGCTGCCTGGAAGATGCGGGCATGGAACGGGCCTACTTCATGGCCGCCACGGGTACGCCCTTCCGGGAACACGCCCACCGCCTTGCCATCCCGCAGACGGTCAGCCATCACCTGCATCACCCCCCCGAGCGATTCGGTGTTGCCGCGCTGGTGGAAGATGGTCTGCCCGCGCGCGGCCAGCCAGCCCACCAGCGGCCAGCTGGCGATCTCGCGCTTGGCAACGAAACCCATCATGCGCTGGCTGTGCAGGATGGAGATATCCACCCAGCTGACGTGGTTGGCGACGAACAGCACTGCGCCCGGCAGCGGGCGGCCGATCTGCGCCAGGCGGAAGCCGAAGATCCACATCAGCCCGCCCTGCCACCAGTTGACCACCTTGGCACCGAAGGTGGCATCGCCCACGCGCAGTTCGCCCCACGGCGGAAGCATGCCGATGAGGATCAACGGCAGGAACACGATGATGTGGACCAACAGCAGCGGTACGCGGTACAGGTAACGGCACACACGCGCCACGCCGCCACGGGGGGCCGGAGTGGGGGAAGTCATCCGCGAACGATACCGGAGGGCCGCAGCCGCTGCCAGCCGATTCTGGCCATAAGTCCCATTGACCACGGCCATGGGCGGGAACACGGTGTCCTGTTGGCGGGGATGGTGGGGCGGCGGGCCGCGAAGAGCAGCCGAGCGTGGGCTCGGCTCTACGGGGTGGCGGGCGGCCGCCACTGGCCGCAATGGGCCGGCACCAGCTGCAGGCCGGTCACCTGGCGCTGGATGTGCTGCAGCCGCTGCAGGGTCTGCCGGTAGCTGCCGGTGTGGCCCAGCAGGGCGGTGACCAGCCGCGGCGGTGGCACGCCATCGGTGATGGCGGCACTGGACCAGGCCGCGTCGGCCACCAGGAACACCGGGCGGCCCTGGGCATCCTCGAACAACAGGCCGTGCTGGCCCACCGCGTGGCCGGGCAGTGGCACCGCCAGCAGGCTGCGGTCACCCAGCACGTCGCGGCCGCGGCCGAAGGCATCGAACGGGCGCGGCAGGCCGACGTCCGGCAGGTGTTCAAGCCAGCCCATCCGCGGCGCTGCGGCGCGGGTCAGCGCCGGCAGCAGGCCCACGCTGAGCGCGCGCAGGCGCCCACGCGCCGCCTGGTCCAGCCATGCCGCCTGCGAACACAGCAGCGGCACATCGGGGAAATCGAGCACGCCTCCGACGTGGTCGCCATGCAGGTGCGAAAGCACCACCAGGCCGATGTCGGCCGCCGCGATACCGCGCTGCTGCAGCTGCGCACGCACGCTCTGGCCCGGCCCCAGGTGCACCGGCGTGACCCAGCGGTACAGGCGCTCGGGGAAGTGCGCAGTCGCCTGCAGGAACGCTTCCGAGTAACCAGTATCGAACAGGATGAGGCCCCGCTGCGGGTGCCGCAGCAACGCCACCAGCGCGGGGAATTCGCAGCGGTGCCAGCTGGCGCCCTGGCGGACGGCGCGCTGCGGGTGCACGCAGTGGCCGGCCTCGATCAGTTCCCACTCAAGCCGTGCCATCGTTGCCTCCGTGCTGCTTCCAGTGGGTGGCGAAGGCCTGCAGGGCCGCCTGCACACCGGTGCGCGGGACGTAGCCCAGGTCGCGCCGCGCCGCACGGATATCCAGCGTCTGCGAATACCCCAGCACGCCCACGCCATAGCGGGTGAGACGCGGCTCGGGGCGGCCCGGGCGCAGGCGCGCCACGGTCTCGGCCACGCCGGCCGCAGCCAACGCCAGCGAACGTGGCACGGGCCGCAGGCGCACCTGCAGATCCATCGCCTCGAACAGGCCGCTGACCAGTGCGTGCACATGCAGCGGGGTGCCGGCACTGATGTTGTACGCGCGCCCACTGCAGCGCGCATCGGCCTGCAATGCCAGGCTCACCGCCTGCACCGCGTCGTCGATGGGGGTGACATCGATCAGCGCGCGGCCGCCATGGATCAGCGGAAAACGGCCACTGGCCGCCACCGCCAGCAGGCGCGGCAGGATCGCGCGGTCGCCCGGCCCGAACACCGCGCGTGGGCGGAGTACCACGGTGTGCAGCCCCTGGCGCGCGGCAGCGGCCACGGCCAGTTCCGATTCCCATTTGCTGCGGGCGTAACCGGTGATCCAGCGCCGTGGCGGCTGGAAGCGTTCATCCAGACCGTACTGGTCGGCAAAGCGGAAATAGATGCTGGGCGAACCCAGATGGACCAGGCGGGCGACACCGGCCGCCTGTGCGGCCTGCAGCAGGCGCGTGGTGGCCAGCACGTTGGCCCGCTGGAACGCCGCCGCCGTCCCCCACGGCTGTGACATCGCCGCGCAGTGCACCACCGCATCGCAGCCCTGCAGCAACGGCGCCAGCGCGTCCTGCGCAAGATCGGCAGCAACGACCTCGATGCCGTGCGCGGCCAGCGCCTGCAGCCGAAGCACATCGCGCCCGCTGCCGCGCACCTGCCAGCCCTGTGCCGCCAGCGCGCGTGCGACATGCTGGCCGATGAAACCACTGGCGCCGGTGACCAGGACCCTGCGCATCAGTAGCGCAGTACCGCGCCGCCCAGCGCCAGGCCGGCGCCGGTGCCGATCAGCAGGGCCTGGCCGCCACGCCGCAGGCGGCCGTCGGCCAGCGCCTGGTGCAGGGCCATCGGCAACGAGGCCGCCAGCTGGTTGCCGTGCTCGCGCAGGATGCGCACCAGCCGCTGCGGCGGCAGGCCCAGCACGCGTTGCAGGTGGTCCAGCGCCTGCCCGCTGGCCTGGTGGGGCACGATCACATCGCACTCGGCCAGGGTGGTGCCGGCGCTGTCCAGCAGATCCTGCAGGAAACCGGGCAGGCGCCGCGCGGCTTCGCGGTAAAGAGCCTTGCCCTGCATCTGGAAATGATGGGCGGCCCGGTAGGCATCGATATCCTCGAACAGGCGCATGCCGGTGCCGCAGGTCGGCACCTGGCACAGGTCCGCACCGTCGCCATAGGTGCGCAGGCGGGTGGCCAGCAGCGCCGAAGCCTGGCCTGCGCCAGCGCGCTCGACCAGCATCGCCACCGCGCCATCGCCAAACAGCGGTGCGGTGAGCGGATCGTCCGGGTCGAGCCCGGAACTGGGGATGTCGCTGCAGACGATCAGCACGCGCCGGTAGCGGCCCAGCGCCAGCAGGCTGCCGGCCATTTCCAGTGCCACCACAAAGCCCAGGCAGGTGGCGTTGACGTCGAAGGAGGGTACGCCGCTGTCGCCCAGGCCAAGGGCCCGCTGCACCAGTACGGCCTGGCAGGGAATGGCCTGCTCCATCACCCCGCAGGCGGAGATGATGCAGTCGATGTCGGAGGGTGCCAGGCCAGCGTGGTGCAGGGCCTGGCGCGCGGCCTGCGCGCCCATCCACGAGGCCCGCTCATCGGCCGAGGCATGCCTGCGGCTGGCCACGCCGCTGTGCCGTTCAACCCAGCCGGCCGGTTTGTTCCAGCGCTGGTCGAACTGCTGCGATGGCACGCGCAGGCGTGGCAGGTAGGCGCCGCTGGCGATGATCCGCAGCGGCAGCGCAGCAGGGGCAGGAAGGCCGGACATCGGCCTCAGCCGTGGCCTGCTGCCACCACCGCCAGGGTCAGCCGCGAAATGCACACCAGCCGGCCCTGTTCGTCTTCGATGCGGATCTCCCACAGCTGCGTGCTGCGGCCCACGTGCACGGCACGGGCGGTACCGGTAACGGTGCCGCTGCGCACCGCGCGCACATGGTTGGCGTTGATTTCCAGGCCCACGCAGACCTGCTTGCCGGTATCCACGCAGAGATTGCCGGCGCTGCTGCCCAGGGTTTCGGCCAGCACCACCGAGGCACCACCGTGCAGGATGCCGTACGGTTGGCGCGTGCGCTCATCGACCGGCATGGTCGCCTGCAGCCAGTCGCCACCGGCCGCGGTGAAGACGATGCCCAGGGTATCGATGGCCGTGCCACGGCTGAGCGTGTTGAGCTGTTCGATGGAGACGGCTTCGCGGAACACCTGGGTCATGCAAGCACCTTCAGAGGATGGGGACGAGGCCGGCGCCGAATGCGGTGAGCATGCGCACCAGCAGCCATTTCGGGCCAACGTTCACTTCGGGGAAATCACCGACGGGCACATAGCAGCGGTGGAAAGCCGGGCTCTGCCGTGGCAGCGGCTGCGGGCAGTCCACGCCGGGCTGGAACTCGTAATCGGTGGCATAGCGCCACGGCCAGAAGTCGAGGATGGGCAACGCCTCGGAGGCTTTGCCGACGCTGTAGTTCAGCCCCGACAGCACCGGCGGCTTGGCGCGCGGCGCCACCGTCCAGGAATTCTGCGGGTGGGTGTCGCGCAGGATGCTCTGCGCCAGCTGCTCGGCAAACACCGGGTCGTCGATGATGACCGCGCCTTCGGTGTTGTAGTTCTCGCTGCGCGGATCGAAGTTGTGGGTACCGACCACGCCGATGCGGCGGTCGACCACCAGCGATTTGGCATGCAGGCCCATGCGCGCGCCCTTGCGGGTGACCGGCAGCGGCTTGTTGACCGCCTTGCTGCCCAGGAACGAGGGCCGCGTTTCGGTACGCAGCAGGCGCGTTTCCACTTCGCTGCCGGCCGCACGCCGCCGTGCACGGCTGTTGTCGTAGGCGCTGCCCAGGCGCGGGTGCTCCACGGCCGGGCGCGCGTCCTGCGCTTCGGGACCGGCAGCCGCGCGCGTTGCAGGTGCATCGTCGTTGCCCCCGCCGGCATTGCTGCCCGCCGCGCTGCCGCCGATCAGCGGATTGCGCATGCCCGGGTCACCGCCGGCACTCCCACCGCTGCCCAGCGGGTCGGGCAGCAGGTTGCGGTAGTCCACCGGGGCATCCAGCGGGAACGGCTTGTATTCGAAGATGTTGAAGCCCAGTTCGCGCATGTTGCGCCGCTTGTACTTGTATGACAGCGCATACACGATCGGGTTGTCGGTGGCCGCCAGGCTGTTGCTGGACACCACCACGCGCGGCGGCTCGGGCCGCTTGCGCAGCTCGCGGAACAGCTTCTGCGCCGGCTTGGACAGCACCAGGTATGGCGTCTGCAGGATCACTTCCTTCTGCGCGCCGGAAATGAGCGCGTCCAGCTGCGGCTCGGTGACGTGCTGGCCGGCCAGCGGTGCGTCGGCGCGTTCGCGGCGGTGCTTGCGCGGCAGATCGGCCACGTAGCGCACCGAATGCACCGGCAACGCAGTGTCGACGAACGAACGTGTGATGAACCCGGTGTCGCTGGCCTCCTCGCTGACCCGCTCCACCCGCTCGGGGCGGCGGAACTGCGCCGGCGGCAGGGCCGGCACGCCCTGTTTGAGCAGGGTGCGGCCAACATCATTCAGGCGTTCGGCAGGGACGCTGCGCGGCGCGCGCCAGAATGCGTCGAAGTTGGCGGCCATCGCCCGCGCTTCCGGCCCGGCGATCAGCACGTCGCGGTCGCGGAAGTTGTACTCGCGGTCCCAGTCGTAATAGTCGTCCTGGTAGTTGCGGCCACCGACCACGCCGATCGCATCATCGATGACCAGCAGCTTGTTATGCATGCGCTGGTTGAAGCGTCGGAAGCAGCACAGCACGCTGCCGGCATAGTCGAAGTAGTTCAGACGGGCCTTGCCGAAGGTCGGGTTGTAGACCCGCAGCTGGAAGTTCTGGTGGGCACCGGACAGTGCACCGAGGATCTCCAGGTCGGAGATGGCCGACAGCTGGTCGATCAGGACCCGCACCTTCACCCCGCGGCGGGAGGCGGCCAGCAACTCGTCGATGATCAGCCGGGCGCTGTCGTCCTTGTCGAAGATGTAGGTCTGCAGGTCGATGCTGCGGGTGGCGCTGCGCAGCAGGTTCAGGCGGGCGACCAGAGCGCCCTCGCCCTCGTCGAGCAGGGTGGCGTAGTGCTGCGGCTGCGCTTCGGTGGATTCGCTGAATGCGCGACCGGCCAGGGCCCGCAGCGGCGAATCCTGCGCGCAACGGTCGGCGCGCTGGCAGTCCACCTCGGCCGAACGGGCCTGCACGGCGATGGCCTGGGCACGGTCGCGCTCGGCGTTGGACAGCGACGCACAGCCGCTGCCCAGCAACACGGTTGCCAGCGCCAGTACACGCAGCAGGAGGTTCACGGTTTCGGCGCCTCGCTCATGCGGGCTCGTAGTACGAAGGTCACTCGGTCACTCAAGGCAAGCTGCCAGCTGTCCATGCCATACCGGCCTCGTTGCACGGTACCGCGGCTGACGACATCGCAATCATAGCCGGGTCGGGGACATTCCGCCTTCTCCACCCGCAGGGTCTCCGGGTGGCTGACCCCGCGCAGGGTCAGCCGGCCCTGGATGTCGCCACCCTCGCTGATGGTGTCCGGCCAGTATGGCAGCGAGTCGAACTCGACCGACGGGTAGCGGCCAGCATCGAAGAACTCCGGCCCACGCATCCAGCCGGTGTAGCGCTCCTTGCCTGGAATCTCCACCGAGCGGGTGAACATCTTCAGGTGCACCTGGTGTCGGCCATCGGACAACACTTCGACGCGTCCCTCGAAATGCGGGAACTGCCCTTCGATGCGCTGGCCGAAGCGGGTGCGCACCTCGAAGCCGATCTGCGACTGGTGCAGGTCCAGGTACAGCACGCGCGGCGACTCGGCCGACGCCAGTGCCGACACCGGCGGCAGCGCTGTGGGGGGAGGAGGGGCAGCCCAGGCCGGGCTGCAGGCCAGCAGCACCGGCAGCAGGCAGCGGCCGGGCCGTGCCAGGATCATCGACTCACGGCCACCAGAAGGCGTTCAGGCTGGCCACGCCCGGCTCGATCGCTGCCTCGCGCGGGAACCCGAGCACGGCCACGGCCGCCGGCGGCATGCCGCGGTAGTCGCTGCTGGTGCCCTCGGTCATCAGCGCCACCAGCCGTTCCAGGCCGGGGTTGTGGCCGACGATCAACACCCGGTCCAGGTCGCGGCGTTCATCCACCAGCGCGGCCAGAGTGCCCGGGGTGGCCTCGTAGATGCGGTCTTCCAGGCGCTTTTCGACATACCCGATGGTGGCCAGCACCGCTTCCAGGGTCTCGCGGGTGCGTCGCGACGGCGAGCACAGCACGCAGTCCGGCAGCAGGTTGTTTTCCTTCAGCCACTTGCCGGCCGCCTCGGCTTCGGCAAGACCTACCGGCGACAACGGCCGATCAAGGTCGGCCTGGCCGGGAGTGGCCGGTTCGGCATGGGCATGACGCAGCAGGATCAGTTCACGCATCGCGGGTTTCCATGAAGAGAGGATGCAGCACAGAGAGTGACGCAGGCGTCACAGCTTCAACCAGGCCAGCAGTGGTTCCCAGTCGGCCTGGTGCTCGCGCACCTGGGCCGAGCGGTAGTCGAACAGACTGCGGCCGAGGCCGGTCATGACCACATAGCTCTGGCTGTCACGCAGCTGGGCCACCACCGGGTAAGGCCACTCGCCCAGCATGTGCAGCGCCTGCTGCGAGGTCTGGGTCCACGGCTTGGTGCGGTTGAGGACCAAGCCCACCGGCAGCTTGCGGCTGTGCACGCGCGGGTTCTGCGCCAGGCTGTTGAGGAAGCCGACGATGGCTTCGATGTCCAGCGCCGAGGGCAGCACCGGCACCACCACGGCATCGGCGGCGTCGAGGAAATGGGGGATATCGTCGGCCAGCGCACCGGCTGGCGCGTCGATGATGACGGTATCGGTGCCGTCGGGCAGCTTCTGCGCCCACTGCTTCTTCCGGTACACGTCGATGGGCAGGACGGCGCTCTCCAGCCCGGCCCGGCGCTGGGCCCAGCGGGTGCTGGAGCCCTGCGGGTCGGCATCGGCGATCACCGTGGCCTTGCCCTGCAATGCCGCGTACGCGGCCAGGTGGGTGGCGACGG
>NZ_JBNNHG010000095.1:0-5314 GCF_050268705.1 Stenotrophomonas sp. NPDC077659
TGGGCAGGACGCCCAACCCCGGTCTTGCCGTGTGCGCAGGACAGCGCACACGAGCTAGGCGCCTACGAGCCCCCATGGATGGGTTAACGGCGTGTCCTGCCTGCCCACCCCGACCCGGCCATCCCGCGGCAACGAACAGCCGACCAACCGCTGTTGCTGTTGCTGTTGCTGTTGCTTCAAAAGCCTGCCGCAGGCAGCGCCGCAGCCGCCGCTGCAGGAAACCCTGAATACGCAGACTGCTTGCCCCTCAAATCTCCCCATTCCCGGCCGATAACCGTTCTGTCACGGCCTGTCGCGCTCTGACCGGTACTGGTGCCGCCCGCCCGTCTCGACCTGGTCCGCTTCATGAATCTACTGCATCGATGGCAACACTACTTCAGCAATCTCTCCGTCCGGCGCAAGCTGAACCTGCTGACGCTGCTCATCGCGATCGGCGTGATAGCGCTGTCGGTGCTCGCCGCCCGCATGCAGTACCTGGATCTCAACGACACCCGCAAGGCGTCCCTCAAGACCCAGGTCGAACTTACCTACGGCATCCTCGACCACTACCACCGCCTGGCCGTCAGCGGCGAACTGACCGACGAAGCCGCGCGCCAGGCCGCGCTCGATGCGCTGGCGCGCATGCGCGCCGACCATGACACCTACTACTACAGCGTCTACGACACCCATTACCGCGTCCTCATGCACCCGTTCCGCAAGGATCTCATCGGCAAGGACATGGAAGCCTTCCGGTCCGAAGACGGTGTGCAACTGTTCCACGACCTCGTCCAGGTCGCGCGCGCCGGCGGCGGCGTGGTGTCCTACAAGTGGGCCAAGGCCAACGCCGAAGGCCTGTACGACAAGGCTTCCTACGCGGGCCTGTTCGAGCCCTGGCAATGGGTCGTCAGCAGCGGTGTCTACATGGAAGACGTCCAGCGCCAGGCGCTGGTGTTCACCGCCATCATGGCCGTCAGCGGCGGCGTGCTGGTGCTGATCGTACTGGGCCTGAGCTGGGCCATCGGCAACCGCATCGCCCGCCCGCTGAAGCAGGCCACCGCCGTTGCCGAGAACATCGCCGATGGCAAGCTCGACAACCACATCGGCCCGCAGCCGCACGATGAACCCGGTCGCCTGCTGCACGCGATGTCCGCCATGCAGCAGCAGCTGCACGCCGTCACCAGCGGCCAGCGCGAAATGGCCCAGCGCCATGATGCCGGCGAACTCAGCTACCGCATCGACGCCAGCGCCTTCCCCGGCGAGTACGGCCTGATGGTGCAGGAAACCAATGCCCTGGTCGGCAGCCACGTGCAGACCCTGCACGACGTGCTGGACGTGGTGCAGCAGTACGCTGTCGGCGATCTCAGCCGCGATATCGCCCGCTACCCTGGCGAGAAGGCGGCCATGACCACCACCGTCGACACCGTCAAGGCCAACCTCGGCCACATCAACAGCGAGATCAAGCAGCTGGCCGCTGCCGCCGCCGCCGGCGATTTCAGCCGCCGTGGCGATGCCCAGCGCTTCCATCACGATTTCCGCCTGATGCTGGAAAACCTCAACGCCATGATGGCGGTCAGCGATGACAACCTCGGCGAGCTCTCGCAGCTGCTGTCAGCCATCGCCGAAGGTGACCTGACCACGCGCATGCACGGTGATTACCAGGGCGTATTTGCCCGCATGCGCGACGATGCCAACAGCACCGTCAGCCAGCTGACCCAGATCGTCGGCCAGATCCAGGCCAGCGCCTCCAGCATCACCCTGGCCGCCGGAGAAATCGCCTCAGGCAACAGCGACCTGTCGCGCCGCACCGAGCAGCAGGCCGCCAACCTGGAAGAAACCGCCGCCTCGATGGAAGAGCTGACCTCCACCGTACGCCAGAACGCCGAGCACGCCCGCCAGGCCAACCAGCTCGCCATTGGCGCACAGGGCGTTGCAGCGCAGGGCGGCAGCGTGGTCAACCAGGTGGTTACCACCATGTCGGCCATCGAAGCCTCGTCGAAGAAGATCGCCGAGATCATCTCGGTCATCGACGGCATCGCGTTCCAGACCAACATCCTGGCGCTGAACGCAGCGGTGGAAGCCGCCCGTGCAGGCGAGCAGGGCCGCGGCTTCGCCGTGGTCGCCAGCGAGGTGCGCACCCTGGCGCAACGGTCGGCCGCGGCCGCCAAGGAGATCAAGGGCCTGATCGACGATTCGGTCGGCAAGGTCGCCGAGGGTTCGACCCTGGTGCATCAGGCAGGTACCACCATGGGCGAGATCGTCACCTCGGTGCAGCGCGTGACCGACATCATGTCCGAGATTTCGGCGGCCTCGCAGGAACAGAGCGCCGGCATCGAACAGGTCAACCAGACCGTGGTGCAGATGGATGAGACCACCCAGCAGAATGCTGCGCTGGTCGAGGAAGCCACCGCCGCCGCGCGTGCGATGGAAGACCAGGCCGCACAACTGGCCGACGCCGTGGCCATCTTCCGCTTGGACAACCAGGTGGCCGCCGCAGTCAAGGCCGTGGTCGCACGTGTCGAACCCGTCCCGCCGGCCAGTGCAGCGCGCCGTCCGCAGCTGGCGGCAGCTGCCGGCCGTTCCAGCCACAACGCCAGCTTCGTCGCCCCCAGCGACGGTGACTGGAAGGAATTCTGATCCCGGCGGCGGCTTCGGCCGTCGCCCCCCGCCGATGGACATGTCCCCCCGTGCAAAGTCCCACTCCCATCGTCACCGGCCCTCGTGAATTCGAGTTCGCCGACCGTGATTTCCGCCGAGTCTGCGATCTGATCTACCAGCGCGTGGGCATTGCGCTCGCGCCCGCAAAGCGCGACATGGTGTACGGCCGCCTGTCGCGCCGCCTGCGTACGCTCGGCATGCGCAGCTTCCAGCAGTATCTGGACCATCTGGAGCAGGACGGCGGCGATGAGTGGCAGGCGTTCACCAACGCCCTGACCACCAACCTCACCTCGTTCTTCCGCGAGCCGCACCACTTCGACAAGCTGCGCGAGGAACTGCAGCAGCGCCCGGGCCGCAGCCCGCTGCTGCTGTGGTCGTGTGCCGCGTCCACCGGTGAGGAACCCTACTCCATGGCCATCACCGCCTGCGAGGCCTTCGGTACACTGAAGCCGCCAGTGCGGATCGTGGCCACCGACGTCGACACCCAGGTCCTCGCCACCGCCAGCCGCGGCGTCTACAGCATCGACCGCGTCACCAACCTCGACCCGGACCTGCGCCGCCGTTACTTCCAGCGCGGCAGCGGCCCCAATGAAGGGCAGTGCCGGGTGCTGCCCGCCCTGCGCGAACTGATCGAATTCCGGCCGCTCAACCTGCTGGCCGCCCGCTACGACGTCGGCGGTCCGTTCGACGCATTGTTCTGCCGCAACGTGATGATCTACTTCGACAAGCCCACCCAGCGCGCCATCCTCGGCCGCCTCGTGCAGCACCTCAATGAAGATGGCCTGCTGTACACCGGCCACTCGGAGAACTACCTGCACGCGGCTGACCTCATCCAGCCCTGTGGCCGCACCCTCTACCGTCGCGCGCAGGGGGCCGGCGCATGAATGCTTCGCTGCGCACCGACGAGGTGATGCGCTACCAGGATGCGCGCTTCAAGACCGTCGCCGCCAAGCTGCTGCCGACCCAGTACCTGGTGGTCGATGACACCACCGCGCTGACCACCACGCTGGGCTCGTGCGTGGCCGCCTGCCTGCGCGACCCGGTGCTGAAGATCGGCGGCATGAATCACTTCCTGCTGCCCGAAGGCAATGCCGGCGATGGCGCACCCGCGCGCTACGGAAGCTACGCCATGGAACTGCTGATCAACGACATGCTCAAGCGCGGCGCACACCGCAAGCGCATCGAGGCCAAAGTGTTCGGTGGCGCCAACGTGCTCAAGGGCTTCACCAGCAACCCGGTAGGCACGCGCAACGCCGAGTTCGTGCGCCAGTACCTGCAGGCCGAGCACATCCCGATCATCGCCGAGGACCTGTGCGGCATCCATCCGCGCAAGATCTGGTTCTTCGCCGATACCGGCCGCGTGGTGGTGCAGCGCCTGCCCCACGCACACGAGGCCGAAGTGGCCGCGACCGAATCGGCTGTGCGTGCCCGCCTGTCCAAGGCCCCGGTCACCGGTGGCGTGGAGCTGTTTGAATGAACGTGCCCGGCAACGCCCCCTGCCGGGTGCTGATCGTCGACGACTCCGCCGTCGTGCGGCAGATGCTCACTGAAATCCTGTCCAGCGATCCGGGCATCGACGTGGTTGGTACCGCCGCCGATCCGCTGCTGGCGCGCGAGAAGATCAAACGTCTGGCGCCGGACGTCATCACGCTGGACGTGGAAATGCCGCGCATGGACGGCCTGGCGTTCCTGGAAAACCTGATGCGGCTGCACCCGCTGCCGGTGGTGATGATTTCCTCGCTGACCGAGCGCGGCGCCGACACCACCCTGCAGGCCCTGGCCCTGGGCGCGGTCGACTTCGTCTCCAAGCCCAAGCTGGACGTCGCCCGCGGGCTGCAGGGCTATGCCGATGAAATCATCGCCAAGGTCAAGATGGCCGCGCGCTCGCGCGTGCGCCCGCTGATGCGCACCGCCGCCCCCAAGCTCATCCTGGATACCGCACCCTCCGTGCGTCCGGCCGCGCCGCAGTTCCGCACCACCGACCGCCTGATTGCGATCGGCTCGTCAGCCGGCGGCACCGAAGCGCTGCGCGTGGTGCTGGAAGGCCTGCCGGCCGACGCCCCGGCCGTGGTGATGACCCAGCATCTGCCGGCCAGCTTCAGCACCGCGTTCGCCGAACGCCTGGACCGCCACTCGGCGATGGCCGTGCGCGAAGCCAGCGATGGTGAAGCGGTACTGCCCGGCCATGCCTACCTGCCCCCCGGCGGCCAGCACCTGCGCATCATCCGCGATGGCGCGCGTTGGCGCTGCCGCGTCGACGACGGCCCGGCAGTGAACCGGCACAAACCGGCGGTGGACGTGCTGTTCCGTTCAGTGGCACAGGCTGCGGGTGGCAATGCCATCGGCGCCATCCTCACCGGCATGGGCGACGACGGCGCACGCGGCCTGCTGGAAATGCGCCAGGCTGGCGCGCCCACCCTGGTTCAGGACGAAGCCACCAGCGTGGTCTGGGGAATGCCGGGTTCGGCGTTCAAGCTGGGTGCGGCCGAGGAACAGGTGCCGCTGGAGCGGATTGCTGAACGGTTGTTGGCCCTCGCCCGCAGCTGACGCGAAGTAGATCCACGCCATGCGTGGATGCCTTTGTAGAGCCGAGCCCATGCTCGGCTCAGGCACTCCGTAGAAAGCAGCCGAGCACGGGCTCGGCTCTACAGCCCACTGCCTCGAAGACTCCCGCGGGCAG
>NZ_JBNNHG010000095.1:5409-14488 GCF_050268705.1 Stenotrophomonas sp. NPDC077659
CGAAGTAGATCCACGCCATGCGTGGATGCCTTTGTAGAGCCGAGCCCATGCTCGGCTCAGGCACTCCGTAGAAAGCAGCCGAGCACGGGCTCGGCTCTACAGCCCACTGCCTCGAAGACTCCCGCGGGCAGTAGATCCACGCCATGCGTGGATGCCTTGGTAGAGCCGAGCCCATGCTCGGCTCAGGCACTCCGTAGAAAGCAGCCGAGCACGGGCTCGGCTCTACACGCCCCAATACAACCGCATCGGATTGTCCACCAGCAGCTTCTGCTGCAACCCAGGCGTGGGTGCAATATGCGGAATCACATCCACCAGATGCCCGTCATCAGGCATGTGATCCTTCATGTTCGGGTGCGGCCAATCGGTGCCCCACAGCACGCGATCCGGGAACCGCTCCACCAGGTGCCGGGCGAACGGCACCACGTCGGCATACCCCGGCGGCCCCACCCGCGACAGCCGCTCGGGGCAGCTGACCTTGCTCCACACGTTGCCGTGCTCAGCCATCAACTGCACGAAGCGCTGGAACTCTGGCCCATCCACCGGCTGGCTGACATCCGGCCGGCCCATGTGGTCCACCACCACGGTGGTCGGCAACGAAGTGAAGAAATTCCAGCGCTCGGCCAGATCGGCCGCTTCAAAGTAGACCACCACGTGCCAGCCCAGGGGCGCGATACGGTCGATGATCGCGTGGTAATAGGCATCCGGCTTGGGATCGACCAGGCGGCGCACGAAATTGAACCGCACGCCACGCACACCGGCCGCATGCAGCTGCTGCAGTTCCTCGTCGCTGACCGTGTCACGCACGGTGGCCACGCCCCGCGCCAGGCCACCGCTGGCCTGCAGCGCATCGACCAGGGCGCGGTTGTCGGCACCGTGGCAGGTGGCCTGCACGATCACGTTGCGGCTGAACCCGAGGAAGTCACGCAGCGCGAACAGCTGCGCCTTGCCGGCGTCGCAGGGCGTGTACTTGCGCTCGGGCGCGTACGGGAACACATCGCCCGGCCCGAACACATGGCAGTGCGCGTCCACCGCACCCGGCGGCGGCACGAACCGTGGGCGGCTCGGCTGGGCACAGTAGTCCAGCCAGTCGGCATCCTTCTGGAACGCGGCCATCACAGCCCCCTCGCTTTCAGCTGGGCATCCAGCCGCGGATAGACGCGGCGGGCATTGCCTTCGAAGACCTTGCAGCGGTCCGCGTCGGACAGCGGCAACGCATCGACGTAACGGCGGGTGTCATCGAAGAAATGGCCTGTCTGCGGATCAATGCCACGCACCGCGCCCACCATTTCCGAACCGAACAGGATGTTGTCGATGTCGATCACCTCGAACAGCAGGTCGATGCCGGGCTGGTGGTACACGCAGGTATCGAAGTAGACGTTCTTCATCACATGCTCGGCCAGCGGCGGCTTGCCCAGCATGTCCGCCAGGCCACGGAAGCGCCCCCAATGGTACGGCACCGCGCCACCGCCATGCGGGATGATGAAGCGCAGCATCGGGAAATCACGGAACAGATCGCCCTGCAGGAACTGCATGAACGCGGTGGTATCGGCATTCAGGTAGTGGGCGCCGGTGGCGTGGAAGTTCGCATTGCAGCTGCCCGAGACATGCACCATCGCTGGCACGTCCAGTTCGACCATCTTTTCGAAGAACGGGTGCCAGGACCGATCGGTCAGCGGCAGACCATCCCAATGGCCGCCGGAAGGGTCAGGGTTGAGGTTGCAGCCCACGAAGCCAAGCTCGTTCACGCAGCGCTCCAGCTCGGCCACCGAATGCGCGATCGGCACACCCGGCGACTGCGGCAGCTGGCACACGCCGATGAACTGTTCCGGATACAGCTGCACCACCCGTGCAATCAGGTCGTTGCAGTGGCGCGTCCATTCGGTGCTGACCTGCTCATCGCCGATGTGGTGCGCCATGGTGCTGGCACGCGGCGAGAAGATGGTCATGTCCGCGCCGCGCTCGCGCAGCAGGCGCAGCTGGTTGGCCTCCACGCTGTCGCGCAGCTCGTCGTCGCTGATTACGGGATAGACTGCTGCCGGCAGCGAGCGGTCGTTGAAGTGGGCCACCTGCGCCTTGCGGAAGGCATCGTGGCCCGCAGGGGCCGTGGTGTAGTGGCCGTGGCAGTCGATGATCATGGGGGATCTCCTGGGGCAATGGATCACCAGCCGAACAGCTGGGCGAAATGCACATCCACGCGCAGGCCGACAATCAGCGCGTCGGGGATGTTGGTGGTGCGCGTGGGCGCGTAGATCGGGTCGGGGTTGATGACGTACTGCAGGTTCGGCATCAGGCGGATCCCCTTCTTCACCGCCCAGCCGTAGCTCAACTCAGTGATGATTTCATCGGCATGCGGTGCGCCGCTGCCGCCGTAACGGCTGCGACGGTCACGCAGGAAATCGATCTGCTGATTGCTGAGATGCGTATTGGAGACGAACAGGGCCAGGGTGTCCTGGTCGCGGCCAGCAAGCGTGCCGGTCTTGACGAAGCCGGCCGACACGAAATGACCTACCGGCGCCTCGTTGCCGGTATTGACGTACACACGCCCGAACACGGCCAGGTTGCGTTTGCCCTTGCCGCGCCAGACAGTCTGGTCGCCCATGGCGTACCAGCCCATGCGTGCGCCGTCCTGTGCAGCGGTCGGTTTGCCGGTCAGCGCCGCAGAGTTGCCGTTGGTGTCGAAGTACGGGCTCCTGCCACCGTCGCTGTTGCGGTACATGCCCACGCGGTAGGTCCGCGGCAGGCGGTCGTTGGCGAAACTGGTCTGGTAGCCCACTTCGTAGGCGCTGATGGTGCCGGTGCCCTCGCCCACCGAGAAATCCAGGCCGTTCTTGCCGGCCTTGTTGAGTTCGTTGTTGTAATCGAACACACCTGCCTGTGCGTACCAGCGGTCATCCACGTCGTAGCGCACGATGCCGGCCCAGGACGAGTTCGGGTAAGCGGTGATGCCCAGGTCGGTGATCGCGCCGTAGGGCGTCAGGCACATCGCATTGCTCATGAACACGCAGTTGAGCGGCGAGTTGTTGAAGTAGCTGTTCACCGGGGCACGGCCGGCGGTGATGCTCAGGCCGTTGTCGAAGCGGTGGCGGATGGTCAGCCGGGTCAGGCGGCCGCCGGCCACCGGCCGCCAGGTCTGCTGCGCACTGATCGAGTTGCCGATCTTCTCGCGCGCCAGGTTGCGCCCGGCAAACCAGGCCCATTGTGCATCCACATCGGTGCCGTGCACGCCGAACAGCTTGTCCAGGTCGAACTTCGATTGCGCCATCACCCAGTACGAGCCTTCGGTGCCCTGTTCGACACCGCCCACCGGGTTGTGGGCTACGTTGCCGACCAGGTCCAGGGTCAGATCGATGCCCTCGGGCACGCTGTGTTCAGCTGCAAAAGCGGGCGTTGCCAGAACGCTGGCAAGCAGCAGGTACAGCGGGGTACGCAGAAACTGCGGCATGTTCTCTCCCTTCCCGGCGCCGCCGGCGCCAAGGTGATGCATTCAATGGAAGCCACGCGCGGTGGCCGTCAGGACTCAGGCCATCGCCTCAGGCAGGCTGCGCGCCGAGCAGGCGCTGGCGGGTACGGCGGGTGCCGATCTGCGCCGCCATGGTCTTCTCATCCAGCTTGCCTTCCCATTTGGCAATCACCAGTACGGCAATCGCGTTGCCGATCAGATTCACGAAGGTCAGGCCTTCGGCCAGGATGCGGTGGATGCCCAGGATCAGGGCAATGCTGGCCACCGGAATGGTGCCGGTGGTGCCCAGGGTGGCGGCCAGCACCACGAACGCCGCGCCGGCCACGCCTGCCGCGCCCTTGGACGTCAGCAGAAGCACTGCGATCAGCCCCAGTTGGTGCCACACGGTCAGTTCGGTGTTGGTGGCCTGGGCCAGGAAGATCGCGACCGTGGTCAGGTACAGGCAGGTGCCATCCAGATTGAACGAGTAGCCGGCAGGAATCACGAAACCGACGACACCTTCCTCGCAGCCCAGCTTCTTCATCTTCTCGATCAGGCGCGGCAGCACGGTTTCGGTGGAGGTGGTCGCCGCCACGATGATGATCTCATCGCGCAGGTAGCCCAGCAGGCGCCACAGGCTGGCCCCGGTCCACCAGCACACCGTGCCCAGCACCAGTACGGTGAACAGCCCGCAGACCACGAAGAACTCGATGATCAGTTCGCCCAGCGACAGCAGCGAGGCCGCACCGAACTGGCCCACGGTGAAGGCGATGGCACCAAATGCACCGATCGGCGCCACGTACATGATGTAGCCGATGATCTTGAACAGCGCGCCGGAGACACTCTCGATCACGTCCATCACCGGCTTGCCGCGCTCGCCGACAGCGGCCAGCGCCACGCCGAACAGCACCGCCACGAACAGCACCTGCAGCACATGGGCCTCGGTAAAGGCGCTGACCAGGGTGTTGGGGATGATGGCCATGATGTAGGCCACGATCGACTGGTCATGCGCCGTGTGCACATAGCCTTGGATGCTGGCCATGTCGATGGTGGCCGCATCGATGTTCATGCCGGCGCCGGGCTTCCACAGATCCACGGCCACCAGGCCGATGATCAACGCGAGGATGGTGATCACCTCGAAGTAGATCAGCGACTTCAGCGCCAGCCGGCCCACGCTGCGCATGTCACGCATGCCGGCGATGCCGTGCACGACGGTGACGAAGATGATCGGCCCGATCATCATCCGGATCAGCTTGATGAAGCCATCGCCCAGCGGCTTCATCGCCGAGCCCAGGTCAGGCTGCAGCCAGCCCAGCAGAACGCCGATCACAGTGCCGGCCAACACCTGGAACCACAACTGGCCAAATATTCCAAAGCGGCCCGGCCGCTTCCCTACCACGGTCATGACAACCCTCCCAGGTCGCAGAGAATAGAAAGGCGCTGCCTGTTCAGTCGAACAGTTCGCCGTCGAACAGCTTCCGTGCGGTGCGCAGCATGGCCGCCCGGGCCACCTGGCCGTCCTCGTCCAGTTCAATCACGCAGGTCGTGGCCCCGCTGGGGTGCTCCACCGCCAGCGTCTGTGTCTGCCCACCCGGCAGGCGCGCCAGGGCATGGGCTGGTGAATCCGGCAACAGGCACGCCGTGGCCACCGTCACCGCCCCCAGCACGCCGATGGAGGCATGGCAGCGGTGCGGGATGAACGAACGCACGCAGATCACGCCGCCGTCAGCCGGTGCGGCAACCAGCATCATCTTGGGCACCGACTTTTCCGCCACGTCGCCCAGGTTCATCTTCGGCCCCGCCTGCAGGCGGATCGCCTCCAGCCGCGCCTTCAGTACGTCGTCGGCATCCAGCGTGGCGCGGTCCTCATGCCCGCTGATGCCCAGATCGGACGCCTGCAGCACCACGCAGGGCATGCCGTTGTCGATCAGGGTCATCGGCACGCCGTCAATCAGGTCCACCGCGTTACCGGTCGGCAGCAGCGCGCCGCAGCTGGAACCGGCAGTGTCCTCGAAGGCCAGCGGCACCTGCGCGGCACTGCCCGGCACGCCATCGATGCGCGCCTCACCGGCATAGCTCACCTGCCCACCCGGCGTCTGCACGCTGGCGGTGGCCAGGGTGCCGGTGTTGGCCATGTAGATCCGCACCTCGGTCACCCCGTCACGCGCCTGTACCAAGCCGCGCTCGATGGAGAAGGGACCGACGCCGGCCAGCATGTTGCCGCAGTTCTGTGCATCGCTCACCAGCGCCTGGTCCACGAAGACCTGCAGGAACAGATAGTCGACATCGGCGTCCCCGCGCTGCGAAGGCGAGACGACCGCGACCTTGGAGGTCAGCGGGTCGCCACCGCCCATGCCGTCGATCTGGCGCACGTCCGGCGAACCGTAGGCGCGCAGCAGGAACGCGTCGCGCGCGGCCGCGTCGGCGGGCAGGTCCTGGGCGAGGAAGAATCCGCCCTTGGACGTGCCGCCGCGCATCCACATCGCGCGCACGCCCTTACTCATAGCGCAGGCCCTTGGCAGCCAGGCGCTCGCGCATCGCGTAGATGTCCAGGCCAAGCTCGCCCCGGGCCAGGCGCTCGCGTTTGTCGGTCTCGCGTGCCTCGCGTGCCTGGGCTTCGGCCGCCACCCGCGCCGCGTCAGTGCGCGGCACGATGCAGACGCCGTCATCGTCGGCAATCACCACGTCGCCCGCATTGACCAGGGCACCGCCACAGACCAGCGGCACGTTCACCGAACCCAGGGTCTCCTTCACCGTACCCTGCGCGTGCACGGCGCGGCTCCACACCGGGAACCCCATAGCGGCCAGCTCGCGCACATCGCGCACACCCGCGTCGATGACCAGGCCGCGGCAACCGCGCGCCTGCGCCGAGGTCGCCAGAAGGTCGCCGAAGTAGCCATCGCTGCAGTCGCTGGTCGGCGCCACCACCAGGATGTCGCCCTCGCCGAGCTGCTCGATGGCCACGTGCATCATCCAGTTGTCGCCCGGCGGCACCGACACGGTGACCGCACTACCGGCAATGCGCGCGCCGCTGTAGATCGGGCGCAGGCGTGGGTGCAGCAGGCCGCTGCGGCCCTGCGCCTCGTGCACGGTGGCCACGCCGGCTTCAGCCAATGACTGGATCAGCGCCGGTGCGGCGCGCTCGATACGGGTGATGACGCGGGACATCCATCCATCCTTCGTTGGCGACGGCACAGTCTGTTCCGCGCCCTACCGCCCCTCAAGATCGTTTTTCGTGCGCCCCATTCGATATGGTTATAGTTGTGCCATGGAAGCGCTTGCCGAACTTAACCTGAAACATCTGCACGCACTGGTGGCCGTGCACGCGCACGGGGGTATCAGTGCTGCAGCGCCACACATCAATCTGTCCCAGCCCGCTCTCACCCAGGCCATTGCACGGCTGGAACGGCAGCTGGATGCGCCGCTGTTCGATCGCCAGCCCGGTGGCATGGTTGCGACCGAGGCCACGCGTCTGCTGGCACCCCGCATCGAACGCGCCCTCGCCTACCTCGCCAGTGGCGTGCGCGCCGCCCGGCGCGCCGCGCGCCTGCCCGCACTGGCGAGCATCGAGCGGCGGCTGACCCTGAGCCAGCTGCGCGCCCTCAACGCCGTGGACAGCGCCGGCAGCTTCACCCTGGCGGCGGCACGCGCGGGCATCTCGCAGCCGGCGATGCACCGCGCCGTACGCGAACTGGAAGCGGTGATCGAAGTGCCGCTGCTGCAGCGGCGTGGCAAGGCCCTGCTGGCCACGCCTGCCGCCACCCGCCTGCTGCGCTGGGTGCGGCTGGCCCTCTCCGAGCTGGCAACCGGGCTGGATGAACTGGCCGCGACCCGCGACCAGCACGGCGGCCGCCTGGCCATCGGGGTGATGCCGCTGGCGCGTGCCCTGCTGCTGCCGCAGGCGCTGGCACGCTTCGCGCGGGCGTGGCCGGCCGCCACGGTGAACGTGGTGGAGGGCCCCTTCTCGGAATTGTTGTCTGACCTGCGCGAAGGCAGCCTGGACCTGCTGGTCGGCGCCATGCGCGATCTCAGTGCAGTACCTGACGTCGTGCAGGAAGGCCTGTTCGACGATGACCCGGTCATCGTCGGTCGTGCCGATCATCCCTTGACCGCGCAGCAGCCGTGGCGTTTCGAGCAGCTGCTGGATTACCCCTGGGTGATCCCCACCACCGGCGCACCGGTGCGCGCACGCTGGGAAAAGATGTTCCGCGACAACAGCCATGAGCCACCCGTGCTGCGCATCGAGTGTGGCTCGCTGGTCATCACCCGCGGCCTGCTGCTGGAGGATGACTGGCTGACCCTGATGTCGCGGGACCAGTTCCTGATCGAACGCCAGGCCGGCCTGCTGGCCGATCTGGGCCTGGCAGGTCGCGCACTGCGTCGCCGTATCGGCCTGACCACCCGCGCCGACTGGCACCCCACCCGGCCGCAGCAGGCTTTCCTGCAGACCTTCCGCAACGTCTGTGCCGAGCGCAGCGGTGATGGCCCGGACGCCTGGCCGTTCCGCTACCGCTGAAACTGCATGGGGCGCCTTTCGTAGAGCCTAGCCCATGCTCGGCTGCCTCTTGCCTTTGTAGAGCCGAGCCCATGCTCGGCTGGGCAGTCGCGAACAGCAGCCGAGCATCGGCTCGGCTCTACAGCCGGCGGGCGCGCGAAAAAAAACCCCGGCTTGCACCGGGGGTTCTTCGTTTCAATGCACTGCCGGCCAGCGGCCGGCACTACCCTCAGGCAGCGACCGTCCTGGCCACGTCCTGGTATTCCTCGATCTGGTCGAAGTTCATGTAGCGGTAGATTTCCGCGCCGCTCTTGGCAATCACGCCCACATCGGCCATGTACTCTTCCTTGGTCGGGATGCGGCCCAGGCGCGAGCAGATCGCGGCCAGCTCGGCCGAACCCAGGTACACGTTGGTGTTGCGGCCCAGACGATTCGGGAAGTTGCGGGTCGAGGTCGACATCGCGGTGGAGCCTTCGCGGATCTGCGCCTGGTTGCCCATGCACAGCGAGCAGCCCGGCATTTCCATGCGCGCGCCAGTCGCACCGAAGGTGCCGTACACGCCTTCCTTGGTCAGCTCCGAGGCATCCATCTTGGTCGGCGGGGCCACCCACAGGCGGGTCGGCAGATCGCGCTTGCCTTCCAGCAGCTTCGCAGCGGCACGGAAGTGACCGATGTTGGTCATGCACGAACCGATGAACACTTCGTCGATCTTGGCGCCAGCCACTTCAGACAGGGTCTTCACGTCGTCCGGGTCGTTCGGGCAGGCCACGATCGGCTCGTGGATGTCGGCCAGGTCGATCTCGATGACGGCAGCGTATTCGGCGTCGGCATCCGGCTCCAGCAGCTCCGGGTTGGCCAGCCAGGCTTCCATCTTCTCGATACGGCGCTGCAGCGAACGCGGATCCTGGTAACCCTCGGCAATCATCCACTTCAGCAGGGTGATGTTGCTGGTCAGGTACTCGATGATCGGCTCCTTGTTCAGGCGCACCGAGCAACCGGCCGCCGAACGCTCGGCCGAGGCATCGGACAGTTCGAACGCCTGTTCAACCTTCAGCTCCGGCAGGCCTTCGATTTCCAGGATGCGGCCGGAGCAAGGCCGGCTGAGGCCTGCAACGGTTTTTGTAGCGTCGAGCCATGCTCGACTG
>NZ_JBNNHG010000096.1:0-14198 GCF_050268705.1 Stenotrophomonas sp. NPDC077659
CCATCGGCGCGCAGCTGTTCGGTCAGGGCCCGGCATTCCTCGGCCAGGTCCAGGGCTCGACGTCGTCGGCCAGCGGCAGCTTGCGCATGTGGACCTTCAGGATGTGCTCGCGGCCCTTCACGTCCGGCAGGCCGACCACGACCTGGCGGTCGAAACGGCCCGGGCGCAGCAGCGCCGGGTCCAGCACGTCCGGACGGTTGGTCGCGGCGATGACGATCACGCCCTCACCTCCCTCGAAGCCGTCCATTTCGACCAGCAGCTGGTTCAGGGTCTGCTCGCGCTCGTCATGACCGCCGCCCAGGCCAGCACCACGGTGGCGACCGACGGCGTCGATTTCGTCGATGAAGATGATGCACGGGGCGTGCTTCTTGGCCTGCTCGAACATGTCGCGCACGCGGCTGGCGCCGACGCCGACGAACATTTCCACGAAGTCCGAACCGGAGATCGAGAAGAACGGCACCTTGGCTTCGCCGGCGATGGCCTTGGCCAGCAGCGTCTTGCCGGTACCCGGCGGGCCCACCATCAGCACGCCGCGCGGAATCTTGCCGCCCAGCTTGGTGAACTTGGACGGGTCGCGCAGGAAATCGACCAGTTCGCCCACTTCTTCCTTGGCCTCGTCGCAGCCGGCGACGTCGGCGAAGGTGACCTTGATCTGGTCCTCGCCCTGCAGCTTGGCGCGCGACTTGCCGAAGGACATCGCGCCCTTGGCGCCGCCGCCGCCGCCCTGCATCTGGCGCATGATGAACAGCCAGAAGCCGATGATCAGGATGACCGGCAGGAAGTTCATCAGGATGGCTGCGAAGGAAATGCCGCTGGACGGCTCTTCCTGCACGATGTCCACGTTCTTGGTGCGCAGCACGTTGATCAGGTCGCGATCAGCCGGCGCGGCGATGGTGGCCGTCTGGCCGCCACGGGTCGTGTAGGTGATCTGGTTGGTCAGGCCGCGCGAATCGCCACCGAAGGTGACCTTCTGCACGTTGCCGCTGTCCACCTGGTCCAGGAACTGCGAATACGTCGCGCCCTGCGCCGCGGCCCCGGAGGACTTGGGCGAGAAGCTCTGGAAGACCACCATCAGCACGACGGCGACGACCACCCATAGCAGGAGGTTCTTGGTCAAGTCGTTCATCCTCATTGGCTCCGGCGTTCCTCTTAGTGCGGGTCTTGCGTTGGGGTCGAGCGTACTCGGCGAGCTTACTTCATGTGGGCGCGTTTTCCCTGTCCCAAGGCATATACCTCGGGCGAGCGCTTGCGCGAGGCTTCCGGCTTGCGGATGGAGACCTTGTCGTACCGGCGGCGCATCTCGCGCACGTAGTCATCAAAGCCCTCGCCCTGGAACAGCTTGATCAGGAACGCCCCACCGATCTTGAGGTGGTTGTCGGCGAAGTCCAGCGCAAGCTCGGCCAGGTGCATCATCCGCGGCTGGTCGACCGCGCCCACACCACTCTTATTGGGGGCCATGTCCGACAGAACAAGGTCTACCGGCTGATCCCCGAGCATGGCTTCAAACTGCGATAGGACGGTTTCTTCCCTGAAGTCACCGTGAAGGAACTCCACGCCGGCCAGCGGCGGCATGTCCAGAATGTCGAGGGCCAGCACCCGGCCCGTGTCGCCGATCTGTCTCCGGACCTGCTGAGACCAGCCGCCCGGGGCCGCGCCTAGGTCGACCACCACCATGTGCGGCTTCAGCAGCCGGTCACGTTCGAGCAGCTCTTCGAGCTTGTAGGCCGCACGCGAGCGCATGCCTTCGGCCTGCGCCTTCTTCACGAAGGGGTCGGAGAAGTGTTCCTTGAGCCAGCGCTGGCTGCTTTTGCTACGGGTGGCCATTGGAAATAGGGGCTGATGGGGTCGTCATGATACCCTGATCGTCCCATTCAACCGCCTTTTCCTGCATGTCCATCGCCCTGACCGCTTCCCAGACCCGTTTCCTGCGCGGCCAAGCCCACGACCTCAAGGCCCTGCTGCAGACCGGCGGCAAGGGCATCACCCCGGCCTTCATCGCCGAGCTGAACGAAGTCCTGGAACGCCACGAACTGGTCAAGGTGAAGGTTGCCGCCGAGGACCGCGACGCCCGTGACGCGATGATCGCCGAGATCGTCGAAGCCACCGAGGCCGCGCTGGTGCAGCGTATCGGCCACGTGGCGGTGCTGTACCGCCCGAGCAAGGAACAGCGTCAGATCGTGCTGCCGCGCGGCTGATCGCCCTGCCCCATGCAACTGAACCACGAACCACCTGATTATGCCTACAGCCTGCGCGCTGCCGACGGCCGCTCGGCCAAGGTCAATGATCTTGTGCTGGCACAGAGCTTTTTCCTGACCCCGGACCAACTGGTCCAGCAGTGGCCGGTGCGCCAGGCGGCCGAGCTGCAGCTGGCGGACATCGAGGCGATTCTTGCGCTGAATCCGGCGCTGATCGTGCTGGGTACCGGCGACCGCCAGATATTTCCTTCGGCCGCGGTGATGGCCGCCTGCCTGTCGCGTGGCATTGGCCTGGAAGTCATGAACAACCCGGCCGCTGCGCGCACGTTCAATATTCTTGCCGGCGAAGGCCGCAAGGTTGCCGCCGCCTTCATTTTGGAAGGTTGAGGGCGGAGCCGCCGGGCGTGGCCCGGATCAGATCACGACACCTGTAGCGCCCGAGCCGACGCTCGGGCGTTTTTGCTGGATCGCGAAGAGCAGCCGAGCATGGCTCGGCTCTACAGACAGCGCCGGAGCGGATGCTCGGGCCCCGCCGCCTCGCGGCACAAAGGCCGCCGGGCATGGCCCGGCGCTACACGATCAACGCGCCGGCAGATACTGCTGCGGGTCGACCGGCTTGCCGTTGTAGCGGATCTCGAAGTGCAGCATGTCGCGGTTGGCGCCGGAGCGGCCCATCTCGGCGATCTGTTCGCCGGCCTTGACGTTCTGGCCTTCGTTGACCAGCCGCTTGCGGTTGTGGCCATAGGCCGACAGCCACTGGTCGCTGTGCTTGATGATGATCAGTTCACCATAGCCCACCAGGCCGGCGCCGGAGTACACCACCACGCCATTGGCGGTGGCGCGCACGGCAGCGCCGCTGGCACCGGCGATGTCCACGCCCTGCTTGGTCGCATCACCGGCCACATAGCGGCCGACAATCGCGCCGTCAGCCGGCCAGCGCCAGTCGATGTTGCTCTTCACCGGACCGACCGGCGCCGTGGGCGCGGGCGCCGGGGCGGTCGTCGCTGCGGTGCCGCGCGGAGGAGTCACCACCGTGGTCGGTGCGCGGCCGGCGGTAGCACCGGCCGGGTACAGGCGGATGACCTGGCCCGGATAGATCTGCGACGGGTTGTCCAGGCGGTTCCAGGCGATCAGGTCGGCCGGGGTGATGTCGTGGATGCGGGCCAGCGCATAGATCGTGTCGCCCTTGCGCACGACCACGGTCTGCCCGGGCTTGGGCACCGACGTCTTCGGGGTGCGGACAGCGCTGCCACCGCTGCTGCTGCCAGGGCGGACCACGGTGGCGGTGCCACAGGCGGCCAGGGTGGATACCAGCAACGCCAGCGCGCCCACGCGCACTCCCTTGCTCAGACGATCTGCACTCATGCGAACTTCGACCTCCATACAAGCCAGGCAACCAGCCCTACCACCAGCGCGGTGGCGATCCAGCCCAGCGGTTCAATCCAGCGACGCAGCGCCGCTTCGGCACGCGCACCACCGATACGAATGACCGCAGCGAGCACGTACACGCGCTTGCCACGACCGATCAGCATGCTCAACAGATACTGCGGTATCGGTACGCCGACGATACCCGATGCCCACGTGAAGACCTTCATCGGGATGGGCATGAAGCCGCCCAGTACCAGGAAGGTGAACACCGCCCACGGCGACTCGGCCATCTTCGCCTGCACGGTAGCGATGCCCTGCTCGATCGCCGGCAGCATGCCCAGCATCTCGAACAGCGGTTTGATTGCCTCGAAAGCAAAATGGCCCAGTGCATAGCCGACCACGGCGCCCACCATGGAGCCGGCCAGGCTGAGCGTGGCGAACCACCAGCCGCGCCTGGGCTGGGCCACGCACATCGGCGCCAGCATCACTTCCGGCATGACCGGGAAGATGATGGCTTCAAAGAAGCTCAACACCGTCAGGTAGGTCGGCGCGCGCTCGTGCGCCGCCCACTTCATCGCCCGCTCGTACAGCGGCCCGAAAATCTTCATGCAACCCTGCTCCGTGGATTCAATCGAGCATGCCAGACAGCAGCGGCACGAACGTGACCGGCGCCAGCACGCGTTGTTCAATGCTGCCGTCGGCCTTGCGATCCAGCTGCACCAGCGACTGCCCGCCCGGGCCACCCACCGGCGCCACCAGGCGCCCGCCGACCGCCAGCTGCTCGACCAGCGCATCGACCAGGGCCGGTGCCGCCGCAGTGACCACCACCGCATCGAACGGACCATGCTCGGCCCAGCCGATGCGGCCATCATCGTGCTTGGTACGGATGTTCATGCCCAGCGCACGGAAGCGCTTGCGCGCCTGCCGCAGCAGATCACCGATGCGCTCGACGGTGTAGACCTCCAGACCCACGGCGCCGAGCACGGCAGCCTGGTAGCCCGAACCCGTGCCCACTTCCAGCACAGTCTTCGGCGACACCTGCAGCACCGCCTCGGTCATCCGCGCCACCACCCATGGCTGGGAGATGGTCTGGCCGTGGCCGATCGGCAGCGCGGTGTCTTCGTAGGCGCGAGAAGCCAGCGCCTCGTCGATGAACAGATGCCGCGGTACCACCCGGATCGCGTTCAGCGTGGGCTCGTCGACGATGCCGGCCTCGCGCAGGCGGTCGACCAGGCGGTCGCGCACGCGCTGCGAGGTCATGCCGATGCCGACGGCTTCCGGTTGCAGGCGCAGGCGTGGGCTCATGCCGGCGGATCCAGCGCGGCGCTGAGGCCACCAACCCAGCTGGCCACCTTCTCCAGCGCCTGGTAGCGGGTCAGGTCGACCTGGATGGGGGTGATCGAAATGTGCCCGCTACGCACCGCATGGAAATCGGTGCCGGGGCCGGAATCCTGTTCGCGCCCGGCCGGGCCGATCCAGTACACCTCGTTGCCACGCGGATCCTTCTGCGCGATGCAGCCTTCTGCGCGATGGCGGTTGCCGAGCCGGCTCACTTCGAAGCCCTTGACCTCATTCCACGGCAGGTCGGGCACGTTTACGTTGAGAATGGTATCGGCCGGTAGCGGATCGGCCTTCAGGCGGGCGACGATCTCCACTGCGGCACGCGCGGCGGTCTCGAAGTGCTTCGGGTCGTGGTTGCGGGTCACCAGCGAAACGGCCACCGCGGGCAGGCCGAGGAAACGACCTTCCATGGCCGCCGAGACAGTGCCCGAATAGATCACGTCGTCGCCGAGATTGGCGGCATTGTTGATGCCTGAAACGACAATATCGGGCTCGAACTCAAGCAGACCGGTCAGCGCCAGGTGCACGCAGTCGGTCGGGGTGCCGGCCACCGAGACGGTGTAATGGTCGATGTGCTTCACCCGGATCGGCAGGTCCAGGGTCAACGAATTGCTGGCGCCGGAACGATCGCGGTCGGGCGCGACCACCGTGACTTCATGGCCGGCCTCGCGCAGCACCGTGGCAAGCATCCGGATGCCTGCGGCGTCGACGCCGTCGTCGTTACTGACCAGGATGCGCATCTTCGATTTAACCGCTTGATTTTCCAAGAATTCGATTCCGTCACCTTGTCGCGTGGGCGGGACCGGCCGGGCCCCTGGCGGGTGCCGACGATCGCGCAAGTGCGTCGGGTATTGTGCCGCAAGCGGGCCGCCGGTCCTACCCTGCCAGTGGTGATGGGCGTCATCGAATCGACATGGGCAGGCCCGCGCAGGCGGTTTACCCTGTGCGCATGTCGCACCCTGAAGATGAAGATCCGGCCGCCCTGTTCCGTGCGGCCATCGGCGAAGTGAAACCGCTGCGCAAGGAGGTCGAGCCGGCACCCGCCGCGCCACGGCCGAAACCGCGCGCGCGAATGGCTGAACGCGACGAAGCCGAAGCGGCGGGTGAGTTCGCCCGCCTGCTGCGCGACAGCAGCCCGCTGGAAGCCGGCGACACCGCCAGCTACCGCCGCGACAACCTGCCCCCGCGGATGTTCCAGCGGCTCAAGCGCGGCCAGTATTCGGTGCAGGACGAACTGGACCTGCATGGTGCCACCGCCACGCAGGCCGAGGCATTGCTGCGCCAGTTCCTTCTGGAGGCGCACGCGCACGAATACGGCTGCGTGCGCATCATCCACGGCAAGGGCCTGCAGTCCGACGGTGGCGCACCGGTGCTGAAGAACCTGGTCGACCGCCTGCTGCGGCTGCGCAACGACGTGCTCGCGTTCCATTCGGCACCGACCGGCCAGGGCGGCACCGGCGCTGTGCTGGTGCTGCTGGCGCGGCGCTGACCCCAGCATCCACGCGATGAAATGCTCATCCACGCATGGCGTGGATCTACTGCGGCATCGGATGTACACACGACTCGCCAGCCAGTAGATCCACGCCATGCGTGGGTCCCGTCGCGCCCGGCAATCAGGCCTGCGAGGCGTCTTCGACCGGGCCGAGTTCGTGCAATACGGCGGTGGCGTAACAGCCCGGCGGCAGTGCAAACGACAGTTCCAGTACGTCAACGGCCAGCCACTGGTGCTGCAACAGCGCCGGACGCAGGCGCAGCGCGCGGCGCTCCTGCTTCAGGCGGGCGCCTTCCAGGCCCACTCGCAGCGCCTGCGATTCCTCATCGTCAAGCGCGGCCAGCTCCAGCGCGCGGGCGGCGCCGGTGCTGCGCAGTTCGCCCTCGCCCCACAGCGGTGCGCTGGGGTGGATGTCGAAACGCGCCAGGCGCTCGGCCAGCACATCGGTATAGGGCTCAGGACCGAACACGCTGCGGCTGCCATCCAGCATCCACACCTCGCCATCCAGCGGCTGGTCCCAGCTGCCCTGCTCCACGCGCGCAGCCAGCACGCGGTTGAACAGCGCCGAGCGCGCAGCCGACAGCAGCAGCGACCGCTGGTCCTGGCGCATGCGGCGGCCACCGAACATCGCCAGCGCGGCCGGCACGTTGCCGCCGTCGCGACCGAAGCGCTGTTCACCGAACCAGTTCGGCAACCCGCGCGTGGCGATCTGCTGCAGGCGCTCATCAATGGCTGCGGCATCGCCCTGCACGTCGCGCAGCACCAGCTTGAAAC
The DNA here is from genome assembly GCF_050268705.1 of Stenotrophomonas sp. NPDC077659. Taxonomy (NCBI): domain Bacteria; kingdom Pseudomonadati; phylum Pseudomonadota; class Gammaproteobacteria; order Lysobacterales; family Lysobacteraceae; genus Stenotrophomonas; species Stenotrophomonas sp. NPDC077659. The sequence goes on from NZ_JBNNHG010000096.1 coordinate 7,171, forward strand.
GGTTGCCGGCCAATGCACCACGCTGCAGCTTGCGGTTATGCCAGGTGGCATCGATCACTTCGATCTCGTCGCTGGCCAGCGCGGCCAGATCCGGCGCCACACGCTTTGGCAGGTGCACGCTGAAACGCTGGGTGGTGACCGCGTTGCGGTCCTTCATGCCGGCATAGCTGACACCCATTTCCGGCAGGCCAGCCCACTTCGCCAGCGCCTTGGCCACGTGCACGGTATTGGCGCCACGCTTGCGGATGTGCAGCAGAAGATGCTCGCCTTCACCAGTCGCTTCGAAGGCAGGCAGTTCGTCGACCTGGAAATCCTCCGGCGTGGTGCGGATGCACGCGCTCAGCAGTGGCGCGCCAAACGCCAGCGGCAACGGGATCATGCGGCCACCAGCAGGACCACGGCCTGCGCGGCAATGCCCTCGCCACGGCCGGTAAAGCCCAGCTTCTCCGACGTGGTGGCTTTGACGCTGACCGCATCCAGCGGCAGCTGCAGCAGGCCACCGATGCGTTCACGCATCGCCAGCGCATGCGGGCCAACCTTGGGCCGCTCGCAGATCACGGTGATGTCGGTGTTGCCGACGCGCCAGCCGCGCTCGCGCAGCAGGCTGTCGCAGTGGCGGACGAAATCACTGCTGTCCGCCCCCTTCCAGCGGTCATCGCTGGGCGGGAAGTGCTGGCCGATATCGCCCAGCGCGATGGCGCCGAGCATGGCATCGCACAGTGCGTGCAGGATGACGTCGCCATCGCTGTGGGCCACCACGCCGCAGCTGTGCGCGACGCGGACGCCGCCCAGCATGATGTGGTTGCCCTCACCGAAGGCATGGACGTCGTAGCCCTGGCCGATACGGACGGGCGGGAACGGAGCAGTGCTCATGGATGCAACCCTTGCAGCAGGGCCGCGCGGGCGATCAGCCGGCGCGGCGGGAAAGTACGAATTCGAAACGGTCGAGGTCGGCCGGGGTGGTGACCTTGAAATTGTCCTCGCTGCCTTCCACCAGCAGCGGGCGCTGGCCCTGGCGCTCCATGGCCATGGCCTCGTCGGTGACGTCGACACCGCTGGCAGCAGCCGCGCCCAGCGCGCGGACCAGCTGGTGGCGGCGGAACAGCTGCGGCGTCAGCGCGCGCCACAAGCGTTCGCGCGGCTCGGTGCCATCGATGCCACCATCGTCGCCGGCACGCTTGAGGGTATCGCGCACGGGTGCGGCGAGGATTGCGCCCACCGGGTCGGCACGCCCCACTTCCAGCAGGCGCCCCAGATCGGCCAGCGACAGGTTGGGCCGCGCGGCATCATGCACCAGCACGAACTCATCGGCCCGCACGCTGTCGGGCAGAGCCTGCAGACCGGCCAGCACCGAGGCGGCACGGGTGGTCCCACCGATGCAGGTCATCACCGGCTTGCCGGACCATTCACTCCAGCCCGGCCAGTCCGCATCGTCCTGGCCGATGACCACCATCGCGCCGGCCACGGCCGGGTGCGCCAGCAACGCATCCAGGGTGTGCGCGAGCAGGGTCTGTCCGCCCGCCTGCAGGTACTGCTTGGGCAACGGCGCGCCGAAACGGGTGCCGCGCCCAGCGGCCGGCACAACCGCCCAGATGGCCGCGCTCATGGCACGTCCGCCGGGTGGTCGCCGACCTGCGCGGCCATCGGTGCAGGCTGCACCGGACGAACCGGTGCATCCTCCACCACGCGGTAGAACTTCTCGCCGGGCTTGATCATGCCCAGCTCGCTGCGCGCGCGTTCTTCGATGGCGGCCTGGCCTTCCTTGAGGTCCTTCACTTCAGCAGCCAGCGCATCGTTGCGCTGCTGCAGACCTTCGTTGTCCCGTTCCTGGTTGGCGACCTGGGCTTCGAGCATCATCACTTCACCCGAATTGCCCGGGCCGAACCAGAAACGGTACTGCAGCCATGCCAGCAGCAGGGCCAGCACCAGCAGCAGCCAGCGCCAATCGCGCATGGGCTCAGCGCTTCAGCGACACGAACGCGTCACGACCGGCGTAACGCGCGCCGGCGCCGAGGGCTTCCTCGATGCGCAGCAGCTGGTTGTACTTGGCCACGCGATCGCTGCGGCACAGCGAGCCGGTCTTGATCTGGGTGGCGGTGGTGGCCACGGCGATGTCGGCAATGGTGGTGTCTTCGGTTTCACCCGAACGGTGCGAGACCACGGCCGCGTAGCCGGCACGGTCGGCCATGGCGATCGCTTCCAGGGTTTCGCTGAGGGTACCGATCTGGTTGACCTTGATCAGGATCGCGTTGGCGGTGCCCGAGTCGATGCCTTCCTGGAAGATCTTCGGGTTGGTGACGAACAGATCGTCGCCCACCAGCTGCACCTTCTTGCCGATGCGGTCGGTCAGCAGCTTCCAGCCGGCCCAGTCGTTCTCGGCCAGGCCGTCTTCAATGGTGATGATCGGGTACTGCGCGGCCCAGTCGGCCAGGAAATCGACGAACTGATCGGAGGTCAGGCGCTTGTTCTCGCCCACCAGGTTGTACTTGCCGTTCTCGAAGAACTCGCTGGAGGCCACGTCCAGGCCCAGCAGCACGTCTTCACCGGCGGTGTAGCCGGCCTTGCCGATCGCTTCCAGGATGGTGTCCAGCGCTTCGACGTTGCTGCGGAAGTCCGGCGCGAAGCCGCCTTCGTCGCCCACGGCGGTGCTCAGGCCGTGGCCCTTCAGCACGGACTTCAGCGAATGGAAGATTTCAGTACCGGCGCGCAGGGCTTCGGAGAACGAGGCGAAGCCCACCGGCAGCACCATGAATTCCTGGAAGTCGACGTTGTTGTCGGCATGGGCGCCGCCGTTGATGATGTTCATCATCGGCACCGGCAGCGACGGAGTGGCACCGGTCTTGCCGGCCAGGTACTGCCACAGCGCCTGCTTGCTGGAAGCAGCGGCGGCGTGCGCGGCGGCCATCGACACGGCCAGCAGCGCATTGGCGCCCAGGCGGCCCTTGTTCTCGGTGCCGTCCAGATCGATCAGGCGACGGTCCAGGCCGGCCTGGTCGGTGGCTTCAAAACCCTTCAGCGCATTGGCGATGGCGCCGTTGACGTTGTCGACGGCCTTGCGCACGCCCTTGCCCTGGTAACGGGTCTTGTCGCCGTCACGCAGCTCGACCGCTTCCTTGGTGCCGGTCGAGGCGCCGGAGGGAACCGCGGCGCGACCAAACGAACCGTCCTCCAGGATGACTTCGGCTTCCAGCGTGGGGTTGCCACGGCTGTCGAGGATTTCACGGGCGTGGATGCTGCGGATCGTACTCATGAGCGGACCGGTTACCTGTCTGGAAGAGGGAATGCGACAAATGTGAAATGCCGCGTGATTATCCCCGGCTGCCCGTCGCTTGCCAAATGGTGTGATCGGCCACCACTGGATCGCCCCCCCCCTGCACCAGCCCCACGGCCAGCTGCGCCATTGCCGCCGACGACGCAGGGCTTCCCGCGCCGCCCACGGGTCCGGCTTCACGCGAAGCGCGAGAAACCGTGCTTCTTGGTCACCGCGTCGAGCTCCATCAGGGTCTCGAGCAGGGCTTCCATCTGGTCCAGCGGCCACGCGTTGGGGCCGTCGGACAGCGCCTTGGACGGATCCGGATGGGTCTCAGCGAACAGGCCGGAAATGCCCACCGCCACCGCGGCACGCGCCAGCACCGGCACGTGCTCGCGCTGGCCACCGGAACTGGTGCCCTGCCCGCCCGGCAACTGCACCGAATGGGTGGCATCGAACACCACCGGGCAGCCGGTGTCACGCATCACCGCCAGCGAACGCATGTCGCTGACCAGGTTGTTGTAGCCGAAGCTGGCACCACGCTCGCAGACCATGATCTGCTCGTTGCCGGTGGACTTGGCCTTCTCCACGACCGGCTTCATGTCCCACGGCGCCAGGAACTGGCCCTTCTTGATGTTGACCGGCTTGCCGGCCGCGCACACCTTGCGGATGAAGTCGGTCTGGCGGACCAGGAAGGCCGGGGTCTGCAGCACGTCCACCACCGAGGCCACCTCGTCCATCGGGGTGTACTCATGCACGTCGGTCAGCACCGGCACGCCGATCTGCTTCTTCACTTCGGCCAGCACCTTCAGGCCCTCTTCCATGCCCGGGCCGCGGAAGGCGGTCCCCGAGGTGCGGTTGGCCTTGTCGAAGCTCGACTTGAAGATGAAGTTGACGCCGAGGCGGTCGGTGATCTCCTTCAGCTTGCCGGCGGTATCGAGCTGCAGCTGCATCGACTCGATCACGCAGGGGCCGGCGATCAGGAACAGGGGCTGGTCCAGCCCGACCTCGAATCCACACAGTTTCATGGCGTTTCCTTGTTGTCCGCTGCGCCGGCCGGGCCGGCGCGCTGGGGTTGAAGCATGCAGGATGGGGGCCGAAGCCCCCCTTCACAAGTCAGGCGCGGGCTTCGGCCAGCAGCGCGCCACCGGCCTTGCGCTCACGCGCGGCACGGATGAAGCCGATGAACAGCGGGTGGCCATCGCGCGGGGTGGACAGGAACTCCGGGTGCGCCTGGCAGGCCAGGAACCACGGGTGCGCGTCACGCGGCAGCTCGACTACTTCGACCAGGGTGTCGTCCATCGACTTGCCCGAGATCACCAGGCCGGCATCTTCCAGCTGGGTGCGGTAGCGGTTGTTGAACTCGTAGCGGTGGCGGTGGCGCTCGGCCACCACGTCCTTGCCGTACAGCTCACGGGCCAGCGTGCCCGGCTTCAGGCGCTGCTCCTGCAGGCCCAGGCGCATTGTGCCGCCGAGGTCGCTCTTGTCATCGCGCTTCTCGACGTCGCCGGTGGCGGTGCGCCATTCGGTGATCAGGCCGATCACCGGGTCCGGCGACTGGCGGTCGTTCTCGGTGCTGTTGGCGTTTTCCAGGCCCAGCACGTGGCGGGCGTAGTCGACCACCGCCGCCTGCATGCCGTAGCAGATGCCGAAGTACGGCACGCTGTTCTGGCGGGCGAACTGCGAGGTCAGCACCTTGCCTTCGAAGCCACGGTCACCGAAGCCGCCCGGCACCAGGATGCCGTCGACATCGGCCAGCGCGGCCATGTCGGTGCCTTCCAGTTCCTGCGCTTCCAGCCACTTCAGGTTGACCTTGGTGCGCTGGCGCAGGCCGCCGTGCTTGAGGGCTTCGCCGACCGACTTGTAGGCGTCCTGGTGGTCGACGTACTTGCCGACCACGGCGATGGTCACTTCGTCCAGCGGGTGCAGGGTCGCGTCGACCGCGTCTTCCCACATCGTCAGGTCGACCGGGCCGGCCTTGTCGGCCAGCTTCAGCTGGTTGACCACGATCTCGTCCAGGCCCTGCGCATGCAGGCCGGACGGAATGCGGTACAGCACGTCCACGTCCGGCACGCTGATGACGGCGCGTTCGGAGACGTTGGTGAACTGGGCGATCTTGCGGCGCTCCGAATCCGGCACAGCCTGCTCGGAACGGCACAGCAGCACGTCCGGCTGGATGCCGATCGAGCGCAGTTCCTTCACCGAGTGCTGGGTCGGCTTGGTCTTCAGTTCACCGGCCGCGCCGATGTACGGCACCAGGGTTAGATGCATGAACAGCGCCTTTTCGGGGCCGCGCTCGGTACGGACCTGGCGGATCGCCTCCAGGAACGGCAGCGACTCGATGTCACCCACGGTGCCGCCGATCTCGACCAGGGCCACGTCGTAGCCTTCGGTGGCTTCGTCGATGCAGCGGCGGATCTCATCGGTGATGTGCGGGATGACCTGCACGGTCGCGCCCAGGTAGTCGCCACGGCGCTCCTTGCGGATGACGTTCTCGTAGATGCGGCCGGTGGTGACCGAATTCTTGCGGCTCAGGCGGGTGCGGACGAAACGCTCGTAATGGCCCAGGTCGAGGTCGGTCTCGGCGCCGTCGTCGGTGACGTAGACCTCACCGTGCTGGAACGGGCTCATGGTGCCCGGGTCGACGTTGATGTACGGGTCGAGCTTCATCATCGTGACCTTCAGGCCACGCGCTTCGAGAATGGCGGCCAGTGACGCAGCGGCAATACCTTTGCCGAGCGAGGACACCACGCCGCCGGTTACGAAAATCAAGGGAGTCATGGCTGCAAGCATCCTGTCTGGAAATGGAAAACGGCAGCGCCACGCCTGCCCGAAGGGCGGGCGTGGAGCAGAAAGGGGGTTTTCCGGTTCGCTGGGGCAGCGAGGGAGGCGCGGGACCGGTCGGCGGCAGGCGCCGGACGGGGACCATCGTGCGAGGTCGGGGCGGCCGTGCCGGCCAATTCGACCGTCACCTGCGACCCGCATTGCTGGAGGCCACGCATGGCCGGTCCAGCCCATTCGCAAATGGTGGACACGCACTACTCCCGGAAAGCCATAGTTTACAGATAGATGGCCGCCAACCCAAGGGGCAGATGGCGTCACCACCCAAAGAAAACGCCCCGCAGTGCGGGGCGTCCAGGGGCCAGAGCCTTGCGGCGGCAGCCTCGGCGGCGGAAGCCTTACTTCTTCTTCCTCGCCTCTTCCTCTTCTTCCTGCTGCGGCGCCGGCTGGCCCTTGGCCTTCATTTCGGCATTGGCCTGCGCACGGCGCTTGGCCTTGGCGTCCGCTTCGGACTGCGCGGCCTTGTCGGCCTGGTCGCCCTGCTGCGGCGCCGACGGGCCGGCGTTCTGCGCCATCACCAGCGGCACCGCAACGGCGGCAGCGGCCAGGATCGCAATGGTCAGCAACTTCTTCATGGAGTCCTCCTCGCGTATGGCTTGGACATGGGGGCGCCGGCGTTCAGATTCCAGCGGCTGTCATTTTACCCCCTCCCCGGCGCCGAGGCTGAACCGCAGGCGTGCAAAATCCACGTCCACACCGCACACTTGCGCGTCGCTCCGCGCTTTGAAGATAGATGAACGCACGCTATAACGCCGCCGATATTGAAGTCCTGTCCGGCCTGGACCCGGTCAAGCGCCGTCCTGGCATGTATACCGACACCGCGCGCCCGAACCACCTGGCGCAGGAAGTGATCGACAACTCGGTGGACGAGGCCCTCGCCGGTCCACGCCGTCGGTGCCGTGCAGGGCCTTGCAGGCCCGGTTGAGCTCGGTGCGCA
>NZ_JBNNHG010000097.1:0-14116 GCF_050268705.1 Stenotrophomonas sp. NPDC077659
AGGCATCCTGCAGCGTCTGCCACTGCGCCGGTGCAAGCGGGATCGGGGCGAAATCCATGCGGCGATCATCCCGCCGCTGGCGGCTGCGGGCAAGCTGGACAGTTTTTCACCAGGCACTCACATCGCTTGCCGGGCAAGGCTGGCGCGAGGTTGTCCACAGCTTTGCCGAAGGATGGTCCACACCACGTGTGGATGAATGCGCTCGGCCGCCCCATGGTCGATGCCGGGGGCACCCGCACGGGCCTACACTGCGGCAGGCGGGACTACCCGCCGCCGCAGGAAACCGCCATGTGCCGTGTTGCCGCTTGTTGCCTTGCTTCATTGCTGGCTGCCACCGGCGTGGCGAACGCCGTGGCCCAGGATGCGCCGCCACCTGCCTCCTACGTGGCGCCGGCCATCACGCCTGCGATGGCCGACACACCGACGCCAGAGCAGGTGCTGGCCATTCCACCGCCACTGCGGAAGATGCTTCAGGAACGGGTGATCGCCCGCCACAGCGGCCGCGAGCAACGCCTGCAGGCACTGGTCGAAATGATCTTCGGCGCGCAGGCGCTGGACCTGCAGTACGACCCCCTTGCAACCTACACGCTCCCGGAAATCTGGCAGACGCGGCGGGCCAACTGCCTCGCGTTCACGTTGCTGTTTGCCACGCTGGCGCACGAGGCCGGCATCCCGGCCCGCGTGCAGGAAGTGGACCGCGTGGTGTCCTGGTACCAGGACCAGAACCAGGGCGTGGTCTACAGCGTGGGCCACGTCAACGTGGGCGTGCAGGTGGACGGGCGCAGCGGCACCGTCGATCTGGACCGCAACATCCTGTATGACCGGCGCGGCCCACAGCCGATCAGCCTCAGGCGGGCACTTGCACATTTCTACAACAACCGCGGGGCCGAGCGGATGACCGTCGGCGACAGCCTGGGCGCGCGCGCGTTCTTCAGCGCCGCGCTGGTGCAGGCGCCGGATTTTGCGCCCACCTGGAACAACCTGGGTGTGCTGGACAGTCGCCAGGGCGATCTGGCCGGCGCGCGTGCGGCACTGGAAACGTCGCTGAGACTGGACGCCCGCGGGGACTCGGCGCTGACCAACGCCAGCGTGCTGTACCGCCGTCTGGGCCTGCTCGCGCAGGCGCAGGCGCTGGAGCGGCGCCTGGAATCGGTGCAGCGCGATGATCCATTCGCACAGTACATGGCCGGTGCCAACGCGGAACGCAGCGGCGATCTGGCCACGGCCATCCGCCACTACCGGCGTGCGGTGCAGCTGTATGGCAACGCGCACCAGTTCCACTTCGGGCTGGCGCGCGTGTACTTCCTCAGTGGCCAGATGGCCCGGGCCGACCACGAACTGATGCGGGCACGCGCACTGGGTGGCAGCAGCAACGCGCAGCGCTACCAGGCCAAGCTGGACGGCCTGGCCCGTCTGCGCACGCAGCAGGCCAGGCGTTGATGCCGGCTCAGGCCTTCTTGAGGAAGCAGGTCTTCAGCACCAGGCCCTTGATCTTGTCCGAGTTGCCTTCGATGTGCTCGGCATCGTCTTCGACCAGGCGGATGTTGCGGATGACGGTGCCCTGCTTCAGCGGGATGGATGAGCCCTTGACCTTCAGGTCCTTGATGACGGTGACCGTATCGCCGGCCTGCAGGGTGTTGCCGTTGCTGTCCCGCACGACCACGGTCGAGCCGGCGCCTTCTTCGGCGGTCCACTCGAAACCGCAGTCGGCGCAGATCCACAGCGCGCCATCGGCATAGGTGTTTTCCAGGGTGCACTGCGGGCAAGCGGGAGCGGAAGACATCAGCAAGTACCTCAAAATGATCAACAGTCGGCATTGTAACCGGCTGATGGTTCTGCTCATTTTTCCCGCGTGCGGCGCTTCGATTGATATCGGTTTGAGGCGGAGGGGCGGACGGGACCGTAGGCGCCAAGGACGGCGCCTACGAGCTACATGGACGTATTTACCGCGTGTCCCGTCCGCCCCTCCCCGCGCCGCCCGAGCGATCCAGGGAGGCGCTGAACCCACCCGAAGCCAACAGGAACTTGCAGGAAGACCCGAACTGCAGCAGAGTGCGCGGCCCCCGCTCGCCCCCGGACCGCCCCATGCGCCTTGGCATCGACTTCGGTACCAGCAACTCCGCCGCCGCCATCGTCCGTGACGGACAGCTGCTGCCGATCCGCTTCGGCGACGCCGAACAGTTCCGCACCAGCGTGTATTTCCCCGGCGTGGTACCCGATCCGGACAACTTCCAGCTCGATGCCGGCCAGGAACACGAACTGCAGCAGATGATCGACAGCGCCGCACGTGCCGCCCGCGCCGCCGGCCAGGAGCGCACCCCGCAGGCCCTGCGCCGCGAAGCCCTGCGCGCCCTGCGCCGCGAATGGATGGAGGCCCGCGCCGGCAAGGAGCGCAGCGCCAGCGACCTGCTGCAGAACGCCATCTACGGCGACGACGCGCTGGAAGCCTATTTCGAGGAACACGAAGGCAACCTGGTGCAGAGCCCGAAGTCGATGCTCGGCTATAACCTGCACCCGCGCGCACGGCAGACCATCACCGGCATCGCCGCGCACATCCTCGAACATATCCGCCTGACCGCCAGTGCCCAGCTCGGCCAACCGCTGCGCGCGGCCCTGCTTGGCCGTCCGGTGCAGTTCCGCAGTTCGATCGGTGCGGCCGGCAACGACCAGGCGCTGGACATCCTGCGCGAGGCCGCCACCCAGGCCGGCTTCGACCAGATCGATTTCCTCGAGGAACCCGCTGCGGCGGCCATGCATTACCACGCCGAAAGCCGCGAGCGGCACCAGGCGGTGATCGTCGACATCGGCGGCGGCACCACCGATATCGCACACGCCGAAGTGGGCGGCGATGCCGCTCCGCGCATCCACCGCGCCTGGGGTATCGCCCGCGGCGGTACCGACATCGACCTGGCGCTGAGCCTGTCCAGCTACATGCCGCTGTTCGGTCGCGGCATCACCCGCGTGCCCGCCCACCACTACGTGGAAGCGGCCACGGTGCAGGACATGACCCGCCAGCGCGACTTCCGCCAGCACACGTACGACCATGTCGACGAACCGTACGGCTCGCGCCTGCAGGCGCTGCAGGACACCGGCAACACCGCGCGCCTGTACCGCGACGTCGAGCGGGCCAAGATCGCCCTGAGCAGCAGCGCCAGCCACCGCAGCACGCTGGACTACATCGCCCGCGACCTGCATGCCGACAGCAGCACCGAAGGCCTGGCCACCGCCGCATCCGGCTACCTGACCCAGATCCGCGAGCTGCTGGCCCAGGTCCGCAGCGACATCGGCGGCGACCCCGATGCGGTGTTCCTGACCGGCGGCATGTCCCGCGCCGGCTACCTGCGGCAGGCCGCCGCCGAGGCATTCCCCGGCGCCCGCATGGTCAATGGCGAGCCTTCACTGGGCGTGGTCCAGGGCCTGGCGCTGGCGGCAGCCAGCCGGGATTAACAAAACGTTACGCGGAGTTTGCTACCCTCGGCAGGCTTGATAGGGCTCTACCTTCCACCGGCTACGCCGGTGTGTGTCCCCGGGTATGGCCCGGCCCGCCCAGCGGGTCTTGCGGCCATGCCTTCTGGCTCGTTCATGGTCCGCGTACTACCCGAGCCGCCATCGAGACCCGCTTTGGGCACCCGCCTGGCCCCTGTGGCCGCACAACCTGAAGAAGCACCTGCACCCATCGACTGCCGCCGTTGTGACGCGGTCTGTTGCCGGTTGCCCGTGCTGCTGCAGGCCGGCGACGACGTGCCCCGCCAGTATACCTCGCGCGACAGGCACGGCCGCGCCGTGATGGCGCGCAATGATGAGGGCTGGTGCGCGGCGATCGATCCCTATCACCTGCGCTGCACGATCTATCCGCAGCGCCCGGCGATCTGCCGCCAGTTCTCGATGGGCGGCGATGACTGCCGCCGCGAGCGGCAGGATTACCTGCGCCAGGCCGATGCCTGGTCGCTTTCCTCCCCATCCACCTGACAGGAGCAACCATGCCCCGCAAGGCAAAGACCCCCGCGAAGGCTACCAACAGCATCCGCAGCGAACGCAAGGGCGCGGCCGCCAGCACCACGGTCAGCAGCGATTCGATTGCGTCCGATCTGGCCGCGTTCCGCAAGAGTGGTGGCAAGATCGAAGTGCTTGGCACCACCTGGTCGCTGAAGAAAGCCAGCTGACCTCCCCTGACCGCGGCGGCATTGCCGCCGCGGCCTGCCGGACCGCATCTCAACGGTCCAGGCGCACCCGCACGCTGCCCGAATGCGACTCGATGCGGATATCACCGTCACCGCTGCCCAGCTTCGCGTCCAGGCTCCTGCCCGGACCATAACGCGGCCGTTCAACGGTACCGGCATCACTGTTGATCGAGCCGGAGAAGCTGTTCACTGACAGCTGTGCCGAGACCTTGGCAGGCAACCGCAGGTTGACCGACGCACTGACCGATTCGACGTTGATGCGGCCGCCTGGGGCCAGCCCGGCAGCGGACAGATCGATGCCACCGGAGACGGTCTCCACCGCCAGGCGCTGGATCCGGCCTGCATCCACCCCCACCCGCCCGGACACCGTCTGCGCGTCGATATCGCCCGATACGCCGCCACCGGCCTCGATGCGGCCACTGACCGTGTTCACGTCCAGGCGCGGCGTCTGCAGCTTGGCGATGACATCGCCGCTGACCGTGTTGAGCTTGCTGTCGCCACTGCGCCCGGCCGCGTTGAGGTTGCCACTGACCGTACCGGCCTGCAGGCGGCGCACATCGATGCCGCTGATGTCCTGGTCGGCACTGACCGTGCTGAGCAGCAGCTCCGAAGCCCGCGGCACGTTCAGCACCAGGGTGGCACCGCCATTGTTGTGGCGGCGCGGATACTCCACTTCCCAGCGCACACGGTTGGCGCTCTTTTCCTGGCGCAGCTGCAGGCCATCGCTGAGGCTGCCGGTCAGCTGCACCTCGTTGCGGTCCCAGCCGCGTACGGTGACCTTGCCGGCCACATTGCTCAGTTCGATGCGGCCGCCGCTGGACAGCGTGTGGCGCTCATCGACGCGCGTGTCGGCCAGGGCCATCGACGGCAGCAGCAGCAATGCAGCGCAGAGCGGGAAAAGGGTTCGCATGGAGTGTCTCCTCAGGTTGTCGTTCCGGCCGCGGCGGCCTGGGCCGCCTGCCGGGTCAATTCCAGCCGCAGCGTGTAGGTACGCTTGAGCTGTCCAAGCAGGTGCGGTGCGCGCGGATCCTGCGCCAGCGCGGCACGGATCTGTGCCGCACTTTCATCCAGTTCGTGCAGCGCCGGCTGCCATGCCGGCGCACGGCCACCCGGCAGCGATGCCACGGCCTGCTGGTATTCCTCGGTCATCACGGCGGCCTGCAGTTGCAGGGTCGTCGCCGCGGGGGCTTCTACCGGTGCGTGCCGCCAGGGGGCCACCGCATAGAACGCCAGGCTGGCGGCCAACGCCGCGCCCAACGGCAACCAGCCGCGATGGCGGCGCCGCGGCAGGGCAACCACGTTGTCTGCAGTTGCCGCCGCTAGCGGCGCCGCCTCGCGCGGCGGCAACTGCGCGGCCAGCCGTGCCCAGCCATCGGCCGGTGGCATGCGCTGGTCGGGCAGTGCCCGCAGCCGCGCCTGCAGCGCGTGGTCGTGGTCGTGATCGAATTCGTGGGTACTCATGACATGTCTCCCAGACGCGCGCGCAACAGACCCCGCGCGCGGTGCAACTGTGCTTTGGAACTGCCGACGGCCATCTGCAGCTGTTCGGCGATTTCGTGGTGTTTCCATCCTTCGATGTCGTGCAGCACCAGCACCGCACGGGCGCGGGGCGGCAGGGTCGCCAGCGCGCGCTCCAGATCGCGCTCGGTGCCGGCGCACCGGTCGTGCACGGCCAGCGCCTGCAGGCCGTCGTCGACATCCTCCAGGCTGTCGTGGTCCTGCCCGGCGGCGCGGCCCCGCAGTTCCATCAGTGCCGCGTTCACCCCCAGCCGGTGCAGCCAGGTGGACAGGCTGCTTTCAGAACGGAACCCCGGCAGCGCCTTCCAGGCCTGCAGGAAGGCTTCCTGCAGCGCATCCTCGGCGCGCGCCTGCTCCCCGCCACACAAGCGCCACAGCACGGCGAACACGCGCGGTGAATGGCGCCGGTACAGCTGTTCGTAGGCGGCCATGTCGCCGGCCGCCGCCGCCCGCACCAGAGCTGGTTCGTCGGCAGCATCGTTGGCAGCGGGCGGCGCGGGCATGGTCGTGTCGAGCATATCGCTTGGATGCGGCGACCCGGAAAAAGGTTTAAGGCCGGTTGACGGCGGCCGCCATGCAACCTTTTTGGCGCTGGCCGCATCCATGCAGGGTCCGTGTTGAAAACAGCCCCCCCGGAGCCCTGCCATGTCCAGTTCCTCCTGCGCCGCCGTCCTGGTGATCGTCGCCTGCGTCGTGCTGCAGGCACTGGACCTGTCACTGCAACTGCGCGGCGACAGCGATCAGGCCTGCCTGCAGCACCATCGCAAGGCGCTGGTCTGCCTGGCATGGCCGGATCCGGTCGAAACCCCGGCAATCGACGGGTAACATCAAGGGCCGTTACCGCCACGTGTTGTCGTCCCATGATGTTGTCGCTGAAAGATCACCTGCCCGCCTGGAGCCACCCTTGGCTGCACGACATCGGTGTTGCCCTGCAGATCGTGCTGGTACTGGCGGTCGCCTGGCTGCTGCGGGTGCTGGCCCGCCGCCTGATCCGCCGCTTCGCCGAGCACTACACCCTGCCGCCGGAGATGGCGATGGGCGCGCGCCGGATCACCAGCTTCGTGGTCTATTTCAGCGCGCTGCTGTACATCCTCAGCCTGCTGGGTACCTCGCCCTCGGTGCTGTGGACCGCCTTCACCGGGTTTGCCGCCGTCGGCGCGGTGGCGTTCTTCGCGGCATGGAGCGTGCTGTCCAACATCTTCTGCACACTGCTGATCTTCACCACGCGCCCGTTCCGCCTTCATGACTATATCGAGGTGCTGGAGAACGGCGAGAAGCCGGGCCTGAAGGGGCGGGTGATCGATGTGAACCTGATCTACACGACGCTGCAGGAAACCGGCAATGGCCACGAGGACACGGTGCTGCAGCTGCCGAACAACCTGTTTTTCCAGCGCACGGTGCGGCGCTGGCGCGATCCTTCGCATGCCCCGGGTGGCATCCAGGGCGACGGCTGAGGGGGGGAGTCTTTGCAGGGCTTGCAGCCCTGCACCCGCAGACGTCAACGTCAAAAGCGGGCTTTCCGTGGGATGGCGGGGTGGGTGCCGACCTTGGTCGACAGTAGATCCACGCCATGCGTGGATGGTTTTCGAATTCAGTTCGAGATATTCGATTCGGATTGAGGTTCATCCACGCACGGCGTGGATCTACTGGCCGCCGTGAACCTGTCGAAGGCGGGGCACGGTGGGTTTGCGGGGTGTGAGCGCCATGGATGGCGCGACCAAGGCTACAGGGACGTATTTACGCCGTCTCCGCAAACCCACCGTGCCCCGCCATCCCACGGAATGCCGCTCTTGCCTTGGCTCTTGCCGTTGCATTGCGCGGGTACAGGGCGCAGCCCTGCAATAAACACTCCCTTACCTCAGCTGGCTGTCCTTGCTGCCGCGGCGGTTGTAGCCGGCATGCGCCTGCTCGTCGTCATCCAGCGCCTGCTGGCAGGCCACGCACAAGCGGACGCCGGGCACGGCCTGCCGTCGCGCCAACGGAATCGGCGCGCCGCATTCCTCGCAGTGTTCAAGACCCGGCCCTCGGCGCAGCTGGCGCCGCGCGCGGGCAATCGCATCGTCCACGGTGGCGTCGATCTGGTCCTGGACCGCGCCGTCTCCCGCCCAACCGGTGGCCATGGCCATCCTCCGCAGGTGTGTCACCTGATATGGCGACGATACACCCCCGAAAAAGGAACGCCTTCCTGTAGCGCCGAGCCATGCTCGGCGGGGCTTCAGCAAGCTGAGGGAAGGCTGACGGGGTTCGATCAGGCCGATTGCGACTTAATCCCCTCCGTCCCCTTCCTGGTGTTACCAGACCAGGTCGTCGGGGACCTGGAACTGGGCGTAATAGGCATCGTCCTCGGCGTTGCCGGTGGAAATTCCGGCGGTCGAGCCCGGCTGGCCGTGGTCGACGATGATGGCCTCGGGGGCGCGTTCGCGCACCTTCTCGGCGGCGGCCCGCGGCAGCAGCGCATAGCCTTCGCCGTTGGCCACGATGACCAGCACACCCACCGACAGCGCCTTGCGCAGCTTGGGATCGATCAACAGGGTGCGGATCGCCGCGCCATCGCTGAAGCGGTACTCATCATCGCCCTTGTGGGGCACGGCGTGGGCCGTGATGATCTGCTTCGCCTGCGCCTTCTGTTCAGCCTGCCTGGTCAGGGCGTTGCGCTCGGCGGCCAGCGCGCGGTCACGTTCAACCTTCTCGGCACGGGCGCGTTCAGCCTCGCGCTGGACATCGGCCGATGTCGATGCGGCCTTGCCCTGGCGGGCCTTGGCCTGCGCGCTCGCGGCGGCGCTGGCCTGCGACTTCCTGGCCAGGCCGGCCTTGAGCAATTGTTCCTGCAGCGCGTTGGGCTTTGCCATGGTCGTTGCGTACCGCGTGTAATCTTGGATGCCCCATTCTACCGACGCACCGCCGCCCCTGCATGGCTGTCCTGAAGTACCTCACCGGCTATCCCGAGCCCCTGGTCGCCCAAGTCAGCGAACTGCTGGCCCAGGGCAAGCTCGGCCCCTGGCTGCAGCAGCGCTACCCCGACCCGCACGAGGTGCGCAGCGACCGCCAGCTGTATGACTACACCCAGGACCTGAAGGACCGTTACCTACGCAAGTCGGTCCCGCTCAACAAGGTCTGCTACGACAACACGCTGGAAGTCATCAAGCACGCGCTGGGTACCCATACCGCCATTTCCCGCGTGCACGGTGGGCGCCTCAAGGCCAGCCGCGAGATCCGCATCGCCACCGTGTTCCGCCAGGCCCCGGCGGCCTTCCTGCGCATGATCGTGGTGCACGAGCTTGCGCATCTGAAGGAGGCCGACCACAACAAGGCCTTCTACCAGTTGTGCCAGCACATGGAGCCGGACTACCTGCAGCTGGAGTTCGATACCCGCCTGTACCTGACCGAGCTGAGCCACCGCGGCCAACGCTGACCGGCCGCAGCGGCTACACTGCGCGCCCCTGACCGACCTGCCCGCCATGGAACCGATCCGCCTCGACAAACGCCTGTCCGCCCTGCTCGGCATCCCGCGCGGCGAAGCACGCCGCTACATCGAAGGCGGCTGGGTCAGCGTCGACGGCGACGTGGTCGAACAGCCGCAGCGCCCGGTCGATGAGCACGCGGTGATCGTGGTGGCCGAACAGGCTGAAGACAGCAAGGCCGAGCGGGTCACCATGCTGCTGCACAAGCCGGCCAGCGTCGCCGCCGAGACGCTGTGCGCGCTGGTCAGCAGCGCCACCCGCAGCGAACTGGATGCCAGCGGCATCCGACCGCTGCAGCGTCACTTCCATGGGCTGCAGCTGGGCGCGGCGCTGCCGGCGGCCGACAGCGGCCTGGTGGTGGTCAGCCAGGATCCGGCCACCCTCGCCCACCTGCAGCGCAACCTCGGCCGCACCGAACAGGAATACCTGGTGGAAGTGGCCGAAGGCGGCCCCGAGCGCGGCCCATGGCTGCTGGCGCGGCTGCAGCACGAATCCGGCGGGGCCAAGGTCAGCTGGCAGAACGAGCAGCGCCTGCGCTTTGCCGGCAAGGGGCTGACGGCCAAGGGCCTGCGGACGGCAGTGGGCAACGCCGGGCTGCAGGTGGCTGCGGTTCGCCGCCTGCGCATCGGCCGTGTGGCACTGGGGCCGTTGCCGCCGGGGCAGTGGCGTTACCTGGGCAGCGACGAGCGGTTCTGAGGTGCGGGGTCGGATCCCTTGCCGCAGGCAAGGGCTCTGACCCCACAAGCGCCATCCACGCATGGCGTGACCGTGCCCGAAACGCCATCCACGCATGGCGTGGATCTACTAGCATGGTGGCATGAGCCTGCTGCGTATCGTTGCCATCATCGTTGCTGCGCTGGTGCTGCTGGTGCTTTCCGGCCTGCTGCTGGCCGACCATCTCACCCCGCAGGCACGGGGCACGCCCTCGCATGTGCTGCCGCTGCAACCGGCGCAGACCGCCATCGACCGCCAACTGGTGCCCGAGCAGGCGGCCCATCCCGGGCAGTCGGGTGTCGCCTTCCTCAGCGATGGCATGGATGCGTTCGCTGCCCGCGCGAAGATCACCGAACAGGCCGGGCGCAGCCTGGATCTGCAGTACTACATCTGGCACGACGACCTGGTGGGCCACCTGATGGCCAAGGCGTTGTACGACGCGGCCGAACGTGGCGTGCGCGTGCGCATCCTGCTCGATGACATGAACGCCAAGGACAAGGACGCGCTGATGATGGCGCTCGATGCACACACCAACATCGAGATCCGCCTCTACAACCCGTTCCGCAACCGCAGCGGCATCGCCCGCACGCTGGAAATGATCCAGCGCGCCTTCAGCGTCAACCACCGCATGCACAACAAGAGCTGGATCGCCGACGGCCGCGTGGCCATCGTCGGTGGCCGCAACATCGGCGAGGAATACTTCAGCGCGCGCGACGACGTGAACTTCCAGGACCTGGACCTGGTGGTGGCCGGGCCTGCGGTGGAACAGGCCAACCGCATCTTCGATGACTACTGGAACAGTGACACGGCCATTCCGATCGGCGCACTGGCCACCTACACCGATGCCCAGCTGCGTGCGCTGGTACGCCAGTCCGACCGGGATGCCCTGCATGAAAAGGCACGCCCCTACCTGCAGCGGGTCGCCGATTCGCATGCCTTGCGCCAGCCGGGACCGGACCCGCTGCACTGGAGCGCCCAGGTGCGCATCCTGTCCGACCCGCCGATGAAGCATCGCCACGATGCGCGCGATGGCTGGCTGGTCAGCGCACTGGCAGAGCAGCTGCAGTCCACCCGCCATGCCGCGCTGCTGGTCTCACCCTACTTCGTCCCGGGCGACGAAGGGCTGCGCGGCCTGTCGGCGATGGCCGCGCGCGGCGCCCAGGTCAGCGTGGTCACCAATTCACTGGCCGCCAACGATGTGGCGGCCGTGCACGGCGGCTACATGGGCTACCGGGTGCCGCTGCTGAAGGCCGGCGTACAGCTGTACGAACTGAAGGCGCATGGCAACCCCGGCCAATCCAGCCTGTTCGGCAGCAGTGGCGCCAGCCTGCACACCAAAGCTTTTGTCATCGACGACCGCCGCGGCTTCGTTGGTTCGTTCAACCTCGACCCCCGCTCGGCCTACCTCAACACCGAAATGGGCGTGCTGTTCGACGACCCGGTGCTGGGCGCGCGGCTGCGCGGCGAGTACCTGCGCCTGGCCGACCCGCTGCACAGCTGGTGGCTGGCACTGGGCCCGGACGATGAGCTGCGCTGGCTGGAACGGCACCCCCCGCCGCATTGGGTGGGCCGCGAACCCGGCAGCAGCCCGGGCAAGCGCCTCACCGCCCGCGTGATCAGCTGGCTTCCGTTGGAATCGCAGCTGTAGCGCTCACGCCCGCATGCCGCCGTGGGCGTCATGCATGGCTTCATCGAGGGTTTCCACGTTGCGCCCGTGCAGGCGCCGCCAGATCCAGCGCAGCGCGTGCGGTGGCGCCGAGGGCAGCTGCTCAAGCAGCGCCAGCATGCGCGCCTGCGGGCCATGGCCATGCCGGCACAGCAGGCTGGCCGCTGCGGCCGCGCTGCCCAGCCGCAGGCTGTCGGCCAGCGACCCTTCGGCGTCGGCGGCCAATGCGTGGTGCACCGGCTCGGGAAGGTCCCAGGCCGCGGCCACGCGCTGTGCCAGCGGCAATGACCAGCGCTGCAGCAGATCCAGGGCCAGCGCCGGCTCCACGACCTCACCGCGTGCCTGCGCTTCCTGCAGCAGCTGGCGCATCACCAGCGCCGCACCCAGGCCCTGCACCAGCCCCAGCCACTGCGCGGCGAAGGCATCACCGAAGGTGACCGTGCGTGCGTGATCGGCGGCCGCCCGCGAGGCCAGCAGCGCGTGTTCCCAGATGATGGCGCTGAACTGCGGAAAGGCCTCGCACTGCACGTCCATCACCGGCTGCACCAGCACCGCGCTGATGATCTGCCGCACGCCTTCGGTGCCGACCAGGGTCACCGCGCGCTGCAGGCTGTCCACCGGCCGCTCGTGCACTTTGTAGACCGGGCTGTTGGCGATGCGCAGCAGGTTGCCGGTCAACACCGGGTCCTGGCCGATGATCGTGGCCATCACCCGTGCCGAGGCCACGTCGTCATTGACCGTCTGGATAAGCTGCGGCAACAGCTGCGGACGCCGCGGCAGCTGCCGGGTCGCCCAGTCGCGGTCCTGCAGGGCGCGGTCCACGGCCTCGGCCAGCGCAGAGGCACCCACGTTTTCCGGCAGGCCGGCAAGATGCGGGTGCAGCGCCAGCGCATGCAGACCGCGCTGCAGGTGGGCTGCCACCTCCGCCGGCGGCATCGTCTCGCCCTGCAGGCTGGCCGCCGCCGCGGCCACGGCCTGCCGCGGCGCCGCTGCCAGCCCCGCAGGATCGGTGCCAACCTGCCGGAACACCCATCCCACCAGCGTTTGCCACCAGGCCGGCATCATCCGGGTCGGCCCTGTCGTTGCACTGCTGCTGCCACTGACTGCCCCTGCGCGCTCTTCACATCGGCCACCTGCCGTCGAGGCTGCATCGGCCGCACTTTCATCTTCTTTAATCCGGACCGCTCCGGCCTGCACGGCAGAGACCGGGGGAATGGACTAGAATGGCGCCGCGCGACCCGTCCCCCAGCCAAGACGACGTCGCTTTTTTTGTTTTGGGACCCTACCGTTCATTGGCAGTTCGCGGCAGTTCGCTGCTGATCGCGCCATCGGAGATGCCATGCTTTTTGAAACCCTCGCCACCACCGGCCACGAACAGGTGGTGTTCTGCCACAACCACGATGCCGGTCTGCAGGCGATCATCGCCATCCACAACACCACCCTGGGCCCGGCCTTGGGCGGTGTTCGCATGCGCCCCTACGCCAGCACCGACGAGGCGCTGGCCGATGTGCTGCGGTTGAGCCGGACGATGACCTACAAGAATGCACTGGCCGGCCTCAATGTCGGTGGCGGCAAAGCGGTGATCATCGGTGACCCGAAGGTGGACAAGACCGAGGTGCTGTTCCGAGCCTTTGGCCGCTACGTTGATTCGCTGGGCGGGCGCTACATCACCGCCGAAGACGTCGGCACCGATGTCAACGACATGGAAAACATCTACCTGGAAAGCCAGTTCGTGACCGGCGTGCACCAGGTCCACGGCGGCTCGGGCGACCCGGCCCCGTTCACCGCCTATGGCGCCCTGCAGGCGCTGATGGCCTCGCTGCGCTTCAAGTTCGGCCACGAGGAAGTGGGCAAGACCAGCATCGCCGTGCAGGGCCTGGGCCACATCGGCATGGAACTGGTGAAGCTGCTGCGCGACCGCGGCGCCAAGCTGTACGTGACCGACCTGGACAGCAGCCTGGTTGATCGGGCGGTCAGCGATTTCGGTGCCGAGGCGGTCAAGCCGGACGAGATCCACGAGGTCAATGCCGACGTGTTCGCCCCGTGCGCGCTGGAAAGTGCTATCAATGCCGACACCCTGCCGCGCATCAAGGCGAAGATCATCTGCGGCACCGCCAACAACCAGCTCTCCAGCCTGGAAATCGGCGACGAACTGCATGCGCGCGGCATCCTGTACGCGCCCGACTACGCGGTCAACGCCGGTGGCGTGATGAACGTCTCGCTGGAGATCGACGGCTACAACCGCGAGCGCGCGATGCGCCTGATCCGCAGCATCTACCACAACCTCACCCGCATCTTCGAGCTGTCGCAGCGCGAGAACGTCGCGCCGCAGCGCGCGGCGGACCGCATCGCCGAAGCACGCATCCTGTCCATCGGCAAGCTGAAGATGCCGCTGGGCCGCAGCACCCCGCGCCTGGGCAACCTGCGCGGCAGTTGATCGCGGGTCGCGCGGTCAGGTAGTGGCGGGGGGGGGGGGGGGGCCCCCAGGGGGGGGGGGGGGGCGCCCCCCCGCCCCCCCCCCCCCCACGCCCCCCCCCCGCCCGCCCCCCCCACACAAAAACCCGGGGTAGAGCCTC
>NZ_JBNNHG010000098.1:0-3313 GCF_050268705.1 Stenotrophomonas sp. NPDC077659
CAGGGCCAGGCGCAGGAAGCGCGGGTTGAAGCCGATGCGCAGGTAGTCACGCGGCTCTACCCCGGGGTCAGGCGCGCGTGCACTTCCGCCGCCACCCGGGCGGTTTCGCGCAGTGGCTCGATGCGGTCGCACTGCCAGTCCAGCCAGCGCGTCTGCAGTCGCCCGCGCTCGTGCAGCTGGTGCTGGAAGCGGGCCAGCCGCCCCTGTGCGGTGTCGGCCAGGGCCACCATCACCGGCAGCCGGGTGGCGCTGGCTTCAGAAAGCAGGTTCACCGAATCGGGCGATACCACCACCCGGTTGGCCCAGCCCAGCAGCCCGGCATAGGGGTTCACACCGTCGCCGCCATCGCCCCAGATCACATGCGGCAGATCGGCGAAGGTCGCGCGCAGGATCTCGGCCAGGGCCGGCGGCGTGCGTCGCGAGGTGGTGGCCAGCAGGCTGCCGCCTTCGCTGCGGATCTGCGCGGCCAGCGCCGTGAACACGGCCACCATCGCGGCCTCGTCCCACGGTGCCAGCGGCGTCGGCCCGCCCACCAGCAGCGCGGTGCGCGGGCCGGGCAGGCGGCTGAAGTCGGCAAACGCGGCACGGCCCAGCGCCAGCCAGTCATCGTCCACTGGGTTCAGGCTGCCCACCAGGGTCAGCACGTTGCTGCCACGCAGGGCATCGTGTTCGGGCACCACCAGCAGATCCCAGTGGCGCGAGGGCAGGCGGGGGTCGAGGATCTGCACCGTGCGGCTGCCGCGCGCACGCAGCACGCGCAGCGCGCCAGCGGCCTGGCGGCCACAGCCGATCGCCAGCGCAGGGGCCTGCGTGGCCAGCGCGGCGAAGTCCGGGCCGTAGCCATTCACATCACCGGGCAGGCGCCGCGGCGCGAGCCAGCGCCAGGGCGCACGCGGCTGCAGGACCAGCGGGCAGTGGGTGCCCTGGCGCAGCGCCGAAGCCAGCGCGACCGCTTGGCGGACATTGCCGGCACGGCCGTCAGTGACCGTCCACGGCGCGCTCGATCGTTTCACCATTGGCATTAATTCGTTTCAGCCCTGCTGGGTGTTGCAACAGTCGCGACACTCTACACTTCTGATCGTCGTTTCGCCCTGCGCTTGCCGCAGGCACTCACTTCCCCTCGCTGCCCTGGAGATCCACCGATGTCCCATGCGCTCGACGCTGCTGCCCTGGACCAGTTGTTCCGCACGGCCCGTACCCAGAACGCTTTCCTCGACAAGCCCGTGGAAGACGCCCAGCTGCATGCGCTGTATGAACTGGTGAAGTGGGGCCCGACCGCCGCCAACGGCAGCCCGGCGCGCTTCGTGTTCGTGAAGTCGGCTGAGGCCAAGGCCAAGCTGGCCCCGGCGCTGTCCGAAGGCAACCATGCCAAGACCCTGGCCGCACCGGTCACCGTCATCGTCGCCTTCGACCAGGATTTCCACGAGAAGCTGCCGTACCTGTTCCCGCATACCGATGCCAAGGCCTGGTTCGACGGCCCGCGTGAAGGCCGCCACGAAGGCGCGTTCCGCAATGGCAGCCTGCAGGGCGCTTACCTCATCCTGGCCGCACGCGCGCTGGGCCTGGATGCCGGCCCGATGTCCGGCTTCGACAATGCCAAGGTCGACGAAGCCTTCTTCGCCGGCACCAGCATCAAGTCGAATTTCCTGGTCAACCTGGGGTACGGTGATCCTTCGGGCCTGTTCCCCCGTCTGCCGCGCCTGTCGTTCGACGAAGCGGCGCGCATCGCGTAAGTCGCTGTATCGATTTCGGGCCGCCGCCTTGGTGACCCCTGCTGCACCTTGTACCCACCCTACGATTCCGGAGAGTTCCTCAGATGAGCGCCACCCGTAAACTGCTGCTGCCGCTGGCCCTGACCCTGGCCATCGCCGCTTGCTCCAAGCCGGCCGACACCGCTGCCCCGGCTGCCGATGCCGCCGCGCCGGCCGCCACCGAGCAGGCTGCCACCCCGGCTGCTGATGCCGCCGCTGCCGCCCCGGCCGCCGAAGCGATCCAGATCGCCTCGGGTACCTACAAGCTCGACCCGAGCCACACTGATGTGCTGGCCCAGTGGAGCCACTTCGGCTTCTCGCACCCGAGCGCGCACTTCGGCAACGTTGAAGGCACCCTGGTGTATGACGCCGCTGACGTGACCAAGTCCACCGTGGAAGTGAAGCTGCCGCTGAGCGGCCTGAACAGCTTCACCGCCAAGTTCGACGAACACCTGAAGAGCGCCGATTTCTTCGACGCTGCCAAGTTCGCTGATGCCACCTTCAAGAGCACCAAGGTCGAGGCCGCTGGCACCAACAAGCTGACCGTCACCGGTGACCTGACCATCAAGGGCATCACCAAGCCGGTCACCCTGGATGTCACCCTCAACGGCGGTGGCGAGCACCCGATGGCCAAGGTTCCGGCCGCTGGCTTCGATGCGACCACCACCCTGAAGCGCAGCGATTTCGGTGTCGGCGCCTACGCCCCGAACGTCAGCGACGAAGTGAACATCCGCATCACCACCGAAGCCACCGGCGAAAAGCCGGCGGCTTGATGTAACCCGCTCACTCGTCGTGAGAAGGCAGAAGGCCCGCTGGAAAGCGGGCCTTCTTTATTTGGGCGTGGGGTGGCGGCGCGGGAATCTGCTGTTGGTAGAGTCGACTGTCAGTCGACTGCTCTTTGCGGAATGCCAGAAGCCCGCGCTGCGCGCGATAGTCGACTGACAGTCGACTCTACCCCGTCGTTGTTATCCCGGACGCCGTCGTCGTTCGCCCCAGCGCCGTCGTTGTTATCCCGAACCCCGTCGTGGTGTCCGGAATCCCTGCGGCCTCAGCGCTGCGCGATCAGCCACGCGGCGCAGGCTTCGCTGGGGCTCTGCTTGGCCTTTACCGCCAGGCCGCTCACGCGCACGAAAGTCTGTGCGGCCTGCGCCACTACGTTCCGGGCGATCAGTGCGGCCTGCCTGGTGGCCGCCTGCTGCTTGCGCAGCTGCACGATATGCACGGACGGGCGGCCCACCGGTGCGTACTTCTGGTCGCGGCGCAGTACATCGGCCACCTGGGCGACTTCGAATTCGGCCTGCAGGAAACGGTGCTCGGCCTCCAGCAGTTCGCGCAGCGGCGTGCGCGCGGCGGCCGGGTCGGCGAAGGCGGCCAGAGCCGTGTCGCAGGCTGTGTCATCAGCGAAGCGGGTACGCAGCTTGTCGATGCCGGCCAGGGTCAGTTTGCCCATGGAGGGCCTCACAGGTGCGGGAAAGGAGCGCGATTGTGGCAGAGAACGCTGTGGCGCGTTCCTGTAGAGCCGAGCCCATGCTCGGCTTGCCTCGTAAAAGCAGCCGAGCGTG
>NZ_JBNNHG010000098.1:3409-14045 GCF_050268705.1 Stenotrophomonas sp. NPDC077659
CGTGGGCTCGGCTCTACAGAGAGCGGAAAGCAGCCGAGCGTGGGCTCGGCTCTACAGAGAGCGGAAAGCAGCCGAGCGTGGGCTCGGCTCTACAGAACTGCGGGATCAATCGCCGTCGGTTTCGTCCGGCTGGGCCTTCCAGTAGCCGGTCGAGCGGATCCAGTCGCGCGGCACGCCCAGGTGGCCTTCGATGAACTTGCGCATCATCCGCGCGCGACGCGATTCGGTGGCGATCCAGTAGAACGTGTCACCCTCGGGTGCTTCGAAGTCGGTGAACATGTCTTCCAGCAGCGTGCTGCTGGCTGCGGGGAAGCCGTTGCGTTCCAGCCAGTGGATGCGCACGTTCTCGTACTGCGGCAGGTCCTGGCGCTCGTCCTCGTCACTCACTTCGATGTACGCCTGCACCTGCGCGCCATCGGGCAGCACGTCCAGCCAGCGGGCGATGGCCGGCAGCGCGGTTTCATCGCCAATCAGCACGTAGGCATCGTAATCGTCGGCCACCACGAACGAGCCGCGCGGGCCGGCGATGGACAGGGTGTCGCCCGGCTGCGCGCATTCGGCCCACGGCCCGGCAATGCCCTGGTCGTGCAGCACGAAGTCGATGGCCAGCTCGCCGGCCTCGTGGTCCCACCAGCGCGGGGTGTAATCGCGCGCCACCGAGTGCTCCTTGCCCTCGGGGTAGCGTGGGCCTTCGGCGGTCATCACCGGCAGCACCATTTCGCCGCTGCTGTTGGGGAAGAACAGCTTGATGTGGTCATCCGGGCCGGGCGAATCGAAACCGGCCAGATCGGCGCCGCCCAGCACCACCCGGCGCATGTGCGGGGTGATGGTCTCGGTGCGCAGCACGGTCAGGTGGCGGAAGCGCACATCCAGGCGCAGGCGCGAATTTTCATGTTGGGTCATTGCAGTACCTGTGCAGTCAGTCGCGCGGCCTCGCGCGCGTGGAAGGGGGAAACGACCGGGCCGATCTCACGCCGGGTCCGGCTCGGTCGGGGTAACGCGGTAGGGCGCATCGGCCAGGGCACCGTTCAGCAGGGCCGAGGCGCGCGACAGCTGCTCGGCCACCGCTTCGGCCTCGCCCTCGCTCCAGCGGCCGTGGTGGCGCACCAGCGCTTGCTTGAATTCGCGCAGGGCGGTGGCCAGCGGCGGTGGAAGCGAGGCCTTGGTGATCTCGCGGGCGCGGTCGAAAGCGCGGCGCTGGGCCAGCCGCACCTGGGTGCGCTGCACCTTCAGCTCGAACTCGCCGGCCGCAGTGATGCGGAACACCCGGCGGCCGTCTTCTTCTTCCGAGGCCACCCAGCCGGCCTGCTCGAAGCTGGCCAGCAGCGGATACATGGTGCCCGCGCTGGGCGTGTAGGCCTGCATGAACAAGCCGCTGATGTGCTGGATCAGCTCGTAGCCGTGGCGCGGCTGTTCGCCGATCAGCGCCAGCACCAGCAGGCGCAGGTCGCCCCGGCTCAGCACGCGCGGCTGTCCATTGCGGCGGGGGATGGCGGGCGCGTCTTCCTTGCTTGCCCTGACGGTAGAGGTTCGGCTCATATCGATATATCGGTAACGAGTGCGTAAACGATATATCGATAAACCGGAGGGAACAAGTACGGTTTCGGCCACACCAATGTGCGAAACGGGCCACGGGGCCAGGCGGGGCAAGGGTTCAAGGCAGAGCGTGCGCGCGCTGCAGGCCACCATTGCGTGGCCCGGCATCCGTGCCCGGCCACGCAACAGCAACCGCAGGGGTGCCCCGCTGGGCGGGGTGGGCAGACGACGCGCCAACGCGCGGGAAGGGGCCTGCTCGCGGCCAAGGTGCGGGGCGGGCGTGGCAGCGTCCAGAGCCATACGCGACGGGTTGTCAGGAGTTCAGCCGGGCACCGTCAGGCAAGGCCTACGCGCGCCCGCGCTGCCGCACGGCGGTCAACGGGGCGGGTAACACTGCGACCTGCATGTGGACGCAGCAGCCCGGAAGCGACAGCCAGAGCGGCGCCATACGGCGGAAAAAACAGAGGGTCAAGCCCACTTGTCCCGGCACCGGCTGGCCCGGGACAGCCTGTGCGGACATGGGCTGCGTGCATCCATACGGCAGCGTAGCCAAACGACGCAAGCGCTTGGTGCGCTACACTTTGCGGTCTAGATATCTATACAACAGTCGCGCGCGTGCGTGCGGTAATGGGAGCGCTAATGAACTGGTTGAACGAAGTGCTGAACAACGACACCAATCCTGTGGAAACCCAGGAGTGGATCGAGTCGTTGAAGGCCGTCATTGATGTCGAGGGCCCCGAGCGCGCGCATCAGCTGCTGGAAGGCATGGTGGAACTGACCCGTCGTTCGGGTGCGTACCTGCCGTTCTCGCCCACTACCGAATACGTCAACACCATCGATCCGCAGCTGGAGGCCAAGAGCCCGGGCAACGCGGAACTGGAATGGCGCATCCGTTCGATCATCCGTTGGAACGCGATGGCCACCGTCGTGCGCGCCAACCGCAAGCCGGGCGACCTGGGCGGCCACATCGCCTCCTTCGCCTCCGGCGCCACCCTGTACGACGTGGGCTTCAACCACTTCTGGCGCGCCCCCAGCGACAGCCATCCGGGCGACCTGCTGTTCATCCAGGGCCACAGCGCCCCGGGCATCTACGCGCGCGCCTTCCTGGAAGGCCGCATCAGCGAAGAACAGCTGGACAAGTTCCGCATGGAAGTCGACGGCGGTGGCCTGTCGTCCTACCCGCACCCGTGGCTGATGCCGGAGTTCTGGCAGACCCCCACCGTGTCGATGGGCCTGGGCCCGCTGGCCGCCATCTACCAGGCGCAGTTCATGCGCTACCTGGAAAACCGTGGCCTGATCGAAAAGAGCGACCGCAAGGTGTGGTGCTTCATCGGCGACGGCGAGAGCGACGAGCCGGAAACCCTGGGTGCCATCGCGCTGGCCGGCCGTGAAGGCCTGGACAACCTGATCTTCGTGGTGAACTGCAACCTGCAGCGCCTGGACGGCCCGGTGCGCGGCAATGGCAAGATCATCCAGGAACTGGAAGGGGTGTTCCGTGGCGGCGGCTGGAATGTCATCAAGCTGTTGTGGGGCGGTTACTGGGATGCCCTGCTGGCCAAGGACACCCATGGTGTCCTGAAGAAGCTGATGATGGAAACCGTCGACGGCGAATACCAGAACTGCAAGGCCTTCGGCGGCGCGTATACCCGCGAGCATTTCTTCGGCAAGTACCCGGAAACCGCTGCGATGGTTGCCGGCATGAGCGACGACGACATCTGGCGCCTCAACCGTGGTGGCCACGACCCGCACAAGGTGTACGCCGCCTACCACCAGGCCGTGAACACCAAGGGTATGCCGACCGTCATCCTGGCCAAGACCGTGAAGGGTTACGGCATGGGCAGCGCCGGTGAGGCACTGAACCCGACCCACCAGACCAAGAAGCTGGACGACGACGCGGTGCGCCACTTCCGCGACCGCTTCAACATTCCGGTGACCGACGCGCAGCTGGCCGATGGCCAGGTGCCGTTCTACCACCCGGGCCCGGATTCGCCGGAAGTGCAGTACCTGCAGGAGCGCCGCAGCGCCCTGGGCGGTTACCTGCCGCAGCGCCGCCGCAAGGCCGACAAGAGCTTCAACGCACCGAAGCTGGAAACCTACGAGCGCCTGCTGAAGAGCAGTGGCGAGCGCAGCTATTCCACCACCATGGCCTTCGTGCAGAGCCTGAACATCACCCTGCGCGACAAGGAACTGGGCCCGCACATCGTGCCGATCGTGGCCGACGAAGCCCGTACCTTCGGCATGGAAGGCCTGTTCCGCCAGATCGGCATCTACGCGCCGTTCGGCCAGAAGTACAAGCCGGTGGACGCCGACCAGCTGATGTTCTACCGCGAAGACCAGAGCGGCCAGGTGCTGCAGCAGGGCATCAGCGAGCCGGGCGCCATCAGCTCGTGGATGGCGGCCGGTACCAGCTATTCGGTGAGCAACGTGCCGATGCTGCCGTTCTACATCTACTACTCGATGTTCGGCTTCCAGCGCGTGGGCGACATTGCCTGGCAGGCAGCGGACATGCGTACCCGCGGCTTCCTGCTGGGTGGCACCGCCGGCCGCACCACGCTGAACGGTGAAGGCCTGCAGCACGAAGATGGCTTCAGCCACCTGGTGGCGGGCGGCATTCCGAACGTGCGCAGCTACGACCCGACCTTCGGCTTCGAAGTGACGGTGATCCTGCAGCACGGCACCAAGGCCATGATGGAAGACCAGGTAGACGAGTACTACTACCTGACCCTGATGAACGAAAACTACACCCACCCGGAAATGCCGGAAGGTGCAGCCGAAGGCATCGTGAAGGGCATGTACCTGCTGACCGACGCCGGCAAGCCGAAGAAGGGCGAGCTGCGCGTGCAGCTGCTGGGTTCGGGCACCATCCTGCGTGAAGTGATTGCCGCCGCCGAGCTGCTGGACAAGGACTTCGGCGTGACCGCCGACATCTGGTCCTGCCCGAGCTTCAACGAGCTGCGCCGCGATGGCTTCGACGCCGAGCGTGCCAACCGCTTCCACCCGGAAGGCGAACAGCGCAAGGCCTACGTGACCGAGCTGCTGGAAGGCCGCCAGGGCCCGGCGATTGCCGCCACCGACTACGTGCGTGCGTATGCGGACCAGATCCGTGCGTTCGTGCCGATGAGCTACACGGTGCTGGGTACGGATGGCTTTGGCCGTTCGGATACCCGTGCGAACCTGCGTCGCTTCTTCGAAGTTGACCGGTACTACATCGCGCATGCCGCGATTGCGGCGCTGGCTAAGGATGGGAAGATGACGGGTAAGGATGTGGCCCGGGCGATCAAGCAGTACAAGATTGATCCGGAGAAGGCTAACCCTGTTGGGGTTTGATCTGACGTAAATAAGTGGGAGGGGTTAGTTCCTCCCACTTTTTCTTCAGGCGACCGACGGGAGTAATGAAATCCATGCAATGGTCGCGTCCGGCCCCTGAATTCCGGCTCGTCTGAGTATCTCTACTATATCTCTGCCCGCGATTATTATTATTGGGTGTTCGTCATCTACAATTTCGTTGTAAGCCTGAATGTGGACAAACGACGTTGTGATCAGAACTCCAAATTGTCTGTGGCGGAGGCGAGATATCAGCCTAGATGTCTCCTTAACTCCCACCGAATTGGAGGGCGAGTAGCATTTTGCCTCCATGGCGAAATCAACCTCAACCGACGCACTTCCTCGGCCGACACGGTATTTACCAATAGCGTCTCGCCCGCCGTCCCTTGATGGGCGTGTTAGGTCGAGGGAAATGGTATCTGGCAGTAGGAGTTCTACGATTCTTGCAGCGAAGTGCTCAAACGCAATCGGCTGCGAGGAAAACATGGAATGTATTGCGTCAAGCATGCTTGACTCCAGCCTCGACTGCGGAAGCTGATCAAGTCTTGATCGTGCGCGATTTGTCGGAGTTGCTTTTAAGGGCGAGTAACCTCCACCTTGGATCCAGTTCTTCCACGAGCGTGGTGCTGCATCAGACAATGGCCTTTCTTCGCGAATATCGTTGAGCCAGGAGCGACTTATGGTTGCCTCATCGAGGATTGTCATTAGCGCTCGATAGTTCTGAAAGCGCTTGTCTCCAGATTGATGCCAAGTAGCGACTAGGTCCTCCGTCGACGCAATTCCAATTGCTCCAGGAACTGCGAGGCCGAGGAAGCGGACGTCTCGATACTCACCTGTGCTTTGAAACAAGAGTATTGGTGGGACTTGGTGACGCAAGCTGTGTGCCCGATTAAAGACATCACGCAACATTCTGTTGCCCCAGCGTCTTGTCTCATGCAACTCTCGACCCGGCTTACGGTTGTCACCGTAGTAGGTGAACACACCCGTCTTTGCATCTAGGGAATCAGGCCAGTCAGGCTCAGACATTGAAGTTGTAAGAACCAGTAGGCGCGGAGCTTCGATCTTCCCAAGATGGCGAAATCCGCCCTGATTGCTAACGCCTAGAAGCTTACCAAGTGGATCATCTCCAGCGTGGCCTAAGCGCCCGCCTTGATAAATTCGGTCCACGACCAAGTCCATCTCGATTAGCGGCGTAGGGCTTTGACTACTGCGATCCATTTCGAGGTGCCACCGTGGGGAAGCTAGCTAGCGCTAGCCTAAGCCAAATGCGTCACCTGTCGCAATTGACATCCCAGTTAGTCTCTGCAACGCTTCGATGGGAAGTAGTACGTCTCAATCAATTTTTTTACAGTTTCAGCCGAAAGCTGCGACCTTCGGAGCCAACTTGAGAGCGCTTGATATTTTCTGTGGTGGTGGACTAAGTAGCGCCGGTGCGCGAGCTGCCGGAGCCAATCTTATTGGTGCAATCGATCTCAATCCGATTGCCGCCCAAACATATAAGACAAACTTTCCCGGTGCCGAAGTTCTAGAGAGTAAATTAGAACGTATTAGCCCCAGGCGGCTAAGGGACGAAATCGGCGATATCGATCTCTTGCTGGCTTCGCCTGAATGCACAAACCACACCCCTGCAAAAGGTTCTGCGCCCCGTTCGGAAAGAAGTAAGGAAACAGCACTCCAGACCATTCGTTATGCTCGAGCGTTTAGGCCGAGATGGATCGTGATGGAGAACGTGATCCACATGCGCCCTTGGTCGCGTTATGAAGAGATGATGGATCAGCTTAGACGGCTAAAGTACCGAGTGACGCAGCAAGTCATTGACTCATCCGATCTTGGTGTGCCGCAGCGGCGCAAACGCTTGTTTGTTGTATGTGATAGCGAAGGTGGAGTTGCTCCGCTCGTTGTTCCTCAAGACATGCCGAAGCGTACCGTGAGGGACATACTGGATCCTCCGGGCACTTGGCCAATGACAAAACTGTATCGGCCCGGCCGAGCACCTGATACTTTGGAGCGAGCAAAGCGCGCGATCAAGGAACTCGGTGACGATCAACCGTTTCTCGTTGTGTACTACGGCACGGATGGCTGTGGCGGATGGCAGAGCATAGATAGGCCACTTAGAACTGTGACTACGGTGGACCGGTTCGCTCTCGTAGTTCCGACCTCAGACGGGCATCTGATGAGAATGCTTCAAGTTCCTGAGCTTATGCGTGCCATGGGTCTTTCAGAAAACTACAGCCTTTCCCATGGAACAAGAAGGGATAAAATAAGATTACTTGGCAACGGAGTCTGCCCTCCAGTTATGGAGCAGCTGGTACGGCAGCTAAAGGCATAGGGAGAGAAGAATGCCCATCGACTTGAAAAGTAGCTCTTTATCACTTCGGCCCCGCGCTAGGATCATGCGGACTCTCGGCGAGGAGCTCATAAGTAACGAGGTTGTTGCCGTTATTGAGCTTGTGAAAAATTCATATGATGCCGATGCGAGTAAGGTTGAAGTTGTTTTTGATCTGCGATTGGAAGATTCGTCGCTCATCGTACGGGATGACGGTCATGGCATGTCCCTCGACGTTGTAGAGCGGGCATGGATGGAGCCGGCTACAGATCATAAGAAGAAGATCAAGCTCAGTCCGTATCTTAATCGGCGGCTCTTGGGTGAAAAAGGCGTAGGCAGGTTCGCCTCTGCGCGCCTTGCCAGTGAGCTAGAATTAACAACTCGCGAAGTTGGAAGCGCTGACGAGGTATTTGCGTACTTTGACTGGACGCAATTCGATGATCTCGATAAATATCTTGATGAGATTGTAATTCTCGCCGAGAGTCGGGTGCCGCAAGACATAGTTAAAGGTGGTCAATGTTCACTGGGAGGCCCGGCACAGAGCGGTCTTTCGCGGGATGGATCCCACGGGTCCATCCTGAAGATGGAAGGGTTGAAGAAGGTCTGGGTTAAAGCTGATTTTGATCAGCTATCTCGGGGCCTTAGTCGACTTATTGCTCCTTTTTCAAGCCGCCAGGACTTTTCAATATTTCTTAGAAGAATTGGTGATGATTCGAACGAAATTGAAGAGGTGGCTCCGCCTGAGATAATAAAGTATCCCCACTATGAGCTAAGGGCTTCGCTCTAC
The DNA here is from genome assembly GCF_050268705.1 of Stenotrophomonas sp. NPDC077659. NCBI lineage: Bacteria > Pseudomonadati > Pseudomonadota > Gammaproteobacteria > Lysobacterales > Lysobacteraceae > Stenotrophomonas > Stenotrophomonas sp. NPDC077659. The sequence goes on from NZ_JBNNHG010000098.1 coordinate 11,383, forward strand.
GATGACGGATCGTATATGGCGAAAGTAAAGCTAAATTCTGTTTCTGGTGAGGTTGAATTCAAGGGCTTTCTTGGGCGAAATGCCAGTGGTGATGAGGTAGTTAGGAGTGACCAGCCCCCGTCTTCTGGCAGCCTTGAAAGTGGACCCTTTGATTTAGAAGTCCTAGTTTGGGACAGGGATCATCTTGAAAGTGTTGATCAAAAAATTGGATTGGGTCTTCGAAGCGTTAGGGGTGATCTTGATTCGATAGCGGGGATTAGCATCTATCGCGATGATTTTAGGGTTATGCCATACGGTGAGCCCGATAATGATTGGTTGAAGCTCGATCTTCGTCGAGTTCAGAATCCAACGATGCGCCTCTCCAATAACCAAATTTCTGGTTACGTGAAAATATCCTCTGATGAGAATCCGGGCCTCAAGGATCAAAGTAATCGAGAGGGTTTGGATAACAACAGGGCGTACCTGGATCTTCGCTTGGTTGTTAAGTTCTTTCTGGGCCTCTTGGAGCCCGAGCGCTACAAGGAGCGCAAAGTTGAGAGGACTGCTAAGCCATCCAGGCCAGTTTCCATTTTTTCTTCTCCTGACATACAGAAATTGAGAGAAAAGCTGGCGTCAAGAGCCGGGCAGGAGGACGCCCTCAAGATGCTTGATGAGACGGCGAAGGGGTGGGAGGATCAGATAATAAGAATTAAAGCCGTCATGTCTCGATACCACACCCTTGCGACCGTCGGGCAGTTGGTGGACAAGGTGGTGCACGACGGGCGACAGCCGCTGTCTACCATCCATGGTCAAAGCGCGCTCGCGCTTGAGGCCGTTGATGGGATTGTCGGCGATAGCTCGCTGAAAGAATCAACTGGCGCAGCCGTGGAGCGCGTGCAGTCTAGGCTAACAAGAATTAAAGATGCAGCTGGGCTTCTCGATCTTCTATTCAAGAGAATAGAGCCGCTTGGGGGGCGTAAGAAGGGGCGTCCAACCAAAGTCTATCTCAATGAAATAATAAAGTCTTCGTTCGCGCACTTTGATTCTGACATTTCGGCGAAGGGAATTAAGTTGAGCCTTCCGGAGAAGGATGACTTGGTGAGGGTTGATGCGCTCGAGCTTCAGGAGGTAATGATAAACCTGATCTCAAATAGTATTTACTGGCTGGGCGGAGTTCCTCGCGAAAATAGATCAATCGTTGTTAAGACGGGTCGCATCGATGGAGGGGCTGTCGAGATTATATTTGCCGACAGCGGCCCAGGAGTTGCTAGAGAGAATCGAGATGCAGTATTCGAGCCTTATTTCTCCACGAAGCCGGATGGTGTTGGGCTAGGGCTGGTTATATCTGGGGAAATCATAAGAGATTACTATGATGGCGAGCTCGAGTTGCTCGATACAGGGCCTCTCCCAGGTGCTGTGTTCAGAATTGTTATCCGAAAGCGCGTCTAATTATTAGTAGATAGGGGTCCCTAATGTGGCGTGTGCTCTGTGTTGATGATGATCAGCAGAAGGCTAGAGATGTTGGCGAGTATCTTTCCGAGTGGCATAAAGGAAATGACTTTGGTGAATTTCATGTAACCACTGAGTCATCCTTTGATAAGGCCGTGGAGAGGATAAGGACTGAGCGTTTCGACTTGGTTACGCTAGATTTGCATGGTGCAACTGATCCTCCTCCTGAGAAGGATGATGGCTTGCACGAGCAGGAGGGTCGTAGGATTCTAGATGTAATCAAGTCTGAGTGTTTTTTGCCTGTGGTTTTTTATACGGGCTTCGCAGACAAGATTAAGGGGCTTGAGTCGTCCGTTGTAAGGATTGTTAAGAAAGGGGATAACGACCTGGAGTCGGTTCGGGCTGCTGTTGGGAAAATTTTTTCGACTGGGCTTCCTAAGCTTTCTGCTCAAATCCTTAAGGACAAAAGGGATTTCATGTGGGAAGTTATAGATAAGCAAGCGGATCTCGTACAAGAGTCCGCTGACCTTGCGTATTTGCTTGCACGTCGCCTTGCTGCTAGATTTTCCGCAGTATCAGTAAAGGAGGTGCTGGGTGACAAAGTTGGATCTGCAAAGCCCATTGAACTGTATATCTATCCGCCAGTCCCTGATGCTATCCACACAGGCTGCATCCTGAAGGATGATGATGGCTTTTGGATTGTGGCCACTCCGGCGTGTGATTTTGCGCAAAATAGAGCCGATCACGTTGTTCTTTTGTCTGCAGTTCCAATTTCTGAGCATCCAATCTATCTCAAGTGGATGGACTCGAAGAGTGTTAAGAATACTGAAGCGGTTCGAAGGTTGACAGTTAATAACGGCGGTGATCGATATAGGTTCCTGCCCGGGACTTTTTTTATAGATGACCTGGTTGTTGATTTTCAGGGAATCAAAAGAGTCGAGATGGCGAATTTCGATGTGACCAAAGTCGTCTGCCGGCTCGATAGTCCGTTCAGAGAAGACTTGCTTGGTTCATTCTCCCGCTACTACGGGCGTATTGGCGTTCCAGAGATCGATATCACCAAGTCGGTTGCCAGAATTGCGCTCTAGACCGGCCTTGAATGAACATGGTGGCTGGATCATGTATCTGTAATGGTGCTGCGCCCTTTGGCCGCGGTCGCCCTTCCGAACTGGGAGGGTGGCCCCCCACGTCAGAGTAGTTGTCGCCCGGATAAGATCCTGCAGTGGGGCGATAAC
>NZ_JBNNHG010000099.1:0-13948 GCF_050268705.1 Stenotrophomonas sp. NPDC077659
CAAGGGCGCGCTGTTCCAGTACGCCTACGGCAGCTACGGCATGTCGATGGACCCGCCGCGCCCGGCGGAGAGGTTCATTGGCACATCCGAACACAGGAGAAACCCGATGCGCATCGAAACGTTTGGCAAAGATGTCGAAGTCACCCCGGCCCTGCAGTCGTATGTTGAAGAAAAGCTGGCCCGGGTCGGAAAGCACTTCGACCAGCACTGCGAAGCGCGGGTAACCCTCAAGCTGCAGAAGACCGAACACCACGTCGACGCCAGCCTCAATATTCCCGGGCAGACCCTGCATGCCGAAGCCGGCGGCCAGACCATGTATGCCGCCATCGACGTCCTGGCGGACAAGCTGGACCGTCTGGTGATCAAGCACAAGGAGAAAAAACAGCAGCACGCCCCCCTGCCGGTGGGCGACAATGGCGGCTGATCGCCACCGTTTCCCGCAGACATGCCCCTGACTGACCTCCTGGCGGCCGTGCAGACCCAGCTCTGCACGGCCACCGACCGCGACAGCGTCCTGCAGGCCGCCGCCGGGTTGCTGGCCTGCCGCCAGGCCAACGCCGAACAGATCTACCTCAACCTGTGCCAACGCGAAGCACTGGGCAGTACGGCCATCGGTTGCGGCATCGCCATTCCCCACGGCCGTGCCCCTGCCCTGGACCGTCCCCGCGGCGCCCTGCTGCGGTTGCAGACCCCGGTCGATTTCGGCGGCGATGAACCGGTGGACCTGGTGTTCGCCATCGCCGTCCCCGCCCATTACACCCACCAGCACCTGATGCTGCTGTCCGAACTGGCCGAGCTGTTCTCGACGCCGTCCATACGCGCCGCACTGCGCGCGGCAGGCGATGCGCGGGCATTGCGCGAGGCCCTGGACCTCACCCCTCCGGCGAGCGCCGCATGAATACCAGCATCACCGCACGCGAACTGTTCGACCAGCAGCGCGAGCGGCTGGGCCTGCGCTGGGCCGCCGGCAAGACCGGCGAGAAGCGTGAGCTGGAAGCCGGCAACACGGTCTCCCGGCGCCCTTCGCTGGCCGGCTACCTCAATGCGATCTACCCCAACAAGGTGCAGATCCTCGGGACCGAGGAACTGTCCTGGCTGGACGCGCTGGAACCGCGCCAGCGCTGGGAAACGATCGAGAAGATCATGCAGTCGCACCCGCTGGCGCTGGTACTGACCCGCAACCAGGCCTGCCCGGAAGACCTGCGCGCGGCCGCCGATGAATCCGGCACGCCGCTGTGGCTGTCGCCCAAACGCGGCCACGAACTGCTCAACCACCTGTCCTATCACCTGGCGCGCACGCTGGCACCGCGGGTCATCCTGCATGGCGTGTTCATGGAGATCTACTCCATCGGCGTGCTGATCACCGGCGAGGCCGGATCGGGCAAGAGCGAGCTGGCGCTGGAACTGCTCAGCCGCGGCCACCGCCTGGTGGCCGACGATGCCCCCGAATTTACCCAGATCGCCCCGGACGTGCTCGACGGCACCTGCCCGGAACTGCTGCAGGACCTGCTGGAAGTGCGCGGCCTGGGCGTGCTGAACGTGCGCGAGATGTTCGGTGATACGGCGGTAAAGAAGAACAAGTACCTTCGGCTGATCGTCCACCTGACCAAGCCGATGACCGAGCCGACGCCACACGGCTACGAGCGCCTGACCGGCGATTCGGGCACCCGCCACGTGCTGGACCTGGACGTGCCGCTGATCACCCTGCCGGTGATGCCCGGCCGCAACCTGGCGGTGCTGACCGAGGCGGCCACCCGCCTGCACATTCTGCGCACCAAGGGTATCGACCCGGCGGCGATGTTCATCGCCCGCCACAGCAATCTGCTGGAACGGCGAACGCCCTGAGCCCCACGACCAAGAGCCTGTCCATGAGCACCCCCACCCCCACCGCCCCGACCCTGATCATCGTCAGCGGCCTGTCCGGCTCGGGTAAATCCGTCGCCCTGAAGACCTTCGAGGATCAGGACTACTACTGTTCGGACAACCTGCCGATCCAGCTGTTGCCGGATTTCGTACGCAGCGTGCTGGACAACCATGACGGCGGCGCGCCGCGCCGGCTGGCGGTGGGCATCGACGTCCGCGGCCAGGCTGATCTGAGCCAGTTGGCCGACTGGCGCAAGCTGGCCACCGATGCCGGCGTGCAGACCCGCGTGCTGTACTTCGAGGCCAGCGACGAGACAATGCTCAAGCGCTACGCTGACACCCGTCGCCGCCATCCGCTGAGCCAGCTGGGCCTGTCCCTGCCCGAAGCGATTGCCCGCGAGCGCGAACTGATCGCACCGCTGCGCCGCGAGGCAGACGTGGTCATCGATACCAGCACGTTGAACGTCCACCAGCTGCGCCGGCGGATCATCACCGAGTTCGCGATGGACCACGCCACGCGCCTGTCGCTGCTGTTCGAATCGTTCGCCTACAAGCGCGGCGTACCAGCGGAGGCCGACTTCGTGTTCGATGCACGTGTGCTGCCCAACCCGCACTGGGACCCGGACCTGCGTGCGCTGAGCGGCCGCGAGCCGGGCGTGCGCGAGTACCTTGAAGCGCAGCCGGACGTACAGCGCTACCTGGCCCAGCTGATGGACTTCCTCGATACCTGGCTGCCCAAGCTGGGCGATGGCACCCGCAGCTACGTCACCGTGGCCTTCGGCTGCACCGGCGGCAAGCATCGTTCGGTGTACCTGGCCGAACGCATGGCACGGCACGCCCGCGAGCGTGGCTGGGACGACGTGGCCACCTACCACCGCGAACAGGATTGAGGGAAGCCGGGCAGCGCCCGGCACCCGCAGATGCAACCGCAACGTCAACGGCAAGAGCTGGTTTACGTGGGATGGCGGGGCGGCTGGCAGGTGTCGACCTTGGTCGACACAGTAGATCCACGCCATGCGTGGATGGGGGGCAGAGGGAATGGCGTCAGAGCCATTTTCCCGAGGAACAGGGATCCGACCCCGGCAACGCTGAATACGGGACACAGTGCCCCTCTCCTGCTGCTATCGCCAATTCACCTTGACCTGTTAACGTGCAGTAATGACCTGTGGCATTCTCCTCGTAACACATCCTGGGGTCGGGACCGCCGTGCTTGAGGTGGCGACCCGGCTTCTGCGGCAGTTGCCGCTGAAAACCGAAGCTTTCGAAGTACCGTTCGACGCAGACCTGGATGCCCTTCTCCCACTCGCTTCGGCTGCCTTGCGCCGGGTGGATGGGGGTGAGGGCGTGCTGATCCTGACCGACCTGTACGGCGCCAGCCCCGCCAACCTTGCCGGGCAACTGGCCCGGCTGGGAACCCCGGTTCGCCGGGTGTCGGCGCTGAGTCTGCCGATGTTGCTGCGGGTGATGAATTATCCGGAACAGGGACTGGATCAACTGCCCGCCACAGCCGCGGCGGGCACCCGTAATGGAGCGATAGTCGACGATGCTTGAACGAGAACTCACCGTGAGCAACCGCCTGGGCCTGCATGCCCGGGCCACCGCCAAGCTGGTGCAGACGCTGGCCCCATTCCGCTGCAACGTGACCATGGCCGCCAAGGGTCGTGAGATCAACGCCAAGAGCATCATGGGTGTGATGCTGCTGGCCGCCGGCCAGGGCACCCCGGTCACCATCCGCATCAACGGCGAGGATGAAGCCGCGGCGATGGACGCCGTGGTCGACCTGTTCGAGCGCCGCTTCGACGAGGACAGCTGAGCGTGCCGCGCGCACGTGCCGGCCAACCTGCCACCGGCCAACGGCCGGTACAGCTGCTGGCCGGCCACGGCGCCGCACGGGGTTCGGCGATGGGACGGGCGCGGGTGCGCCTGCCGCATGCGCTGGAAGTGGCCGAACAACGCGTCGCGCCGCAGCAGGTGGAGGCCGAACTGGCCCGTCTGCACCGTGCCCTGGATGCAGCGCGCGCGGAAATGCATGAGCTGCGCCAGCGCCTGCACGGCGCCCTGAGCCAGGATGTCGGTGAGTTCCTCGACCTGCATGCCCTGCTGCTGGATGACCCCGAGCTGCTGTATGGCCTGGACGAACTGATCCGCAGCGGCCCGTACAGTGCCGGCTACGCGCTGCGCCTGCAGCGCGACCGCCTGGCCAAAGTCTTCGATGGCATGGACGATGCCTACCTGAAGAGCCGCATGGACGACCTGGACCACGTCATTGGTCGCCTCCACGCCTTCCTGCAGCCGGAACGCCCGCCGGCAGTGAAGGGCCTGGCCGGCGAGATCCTGGTCTGCGACAACATCGCCCCTTCCGAGCTGGCCCAGCTGCAGGCGCAGGGCGTGGTCGGCATCGTCACCGCCGCCGGCAGTGCGCTGTCGCACAGTGCGATCCTCGCCCGCAGCCTGCACCTGCCGCTCATCGTCAACGTGCCGCAGCTGCTCAGCCGCATCGCCGATGGCGACGTGCTCATCATCGATGGCGCCGATGGCAGCATCACCGTCAACCCGCAGGCCGACAACCTGCGCGACTACCGCGTGCGCCTGAAGGAACATGCGCGCGAGCAGCGCGAGCTCGGCCGCCTGCGCAGCAAGCCCAGCCGTACCCGCGACCAGGTCGACATCGCCCTGCTGGCCAATGCCGAGTCGCTGGAAGACGTGACCCAGGCGCATGCGCTGGGCGCACAGGGGCTTGGCCTGTACCGCACCGAATTCCTGTTCCTGCAGCGCAACGAGCTGCCGGATGAGGAAGAGCAGTTCCAGACCTACCGTGACGCCGCCCTGGGCATGAGCGGGCGGCCAGTCACCATCCGCACCCTCGACCTGGGCGCGGACAAGGCCGACCGCACCGGGCTGACCCTGAGCAACGAGGAAAACCCGGCCCTGGGCCTGCGTGGCGTGCGCCTGTCGCTGGCGCGACCGAAGGTGTCCGACACCCAGCTGCGCGCGATCCTGCGCGCCTCGGCCTACGGCAGGCTGCGCGTGCTGGTGCCGATGGTCAGTACCCGCGAGGAGCTGCTGGCGGTGCGCCGACGGATGCTCAAGCTGAGCGAGCAACTGCGCAGCGAAGGCCATGTGGTGGCCGAGCACGTGCCGCTGGGCGCGATGATCGAAGTGCCCGCCGCCGCGTTGGCACTGGAAAGCTTCATCGACCTGGTCGACTTCCTGTCGATCGGCACCAACGACCTGGTGCAGTACCTGCTCGCCGCCGACCGCAACAACGAGGCGCTGGGCGAGCTGTATTCGCCGCTGCACCCGGCGGTACTGCGCCTGCTGCAGCTGGTCATCGATACCGGCGCACGCCACCGCATTCCGGTGGCGGTATGTGGTGAGATCGCCGGCGATGCGCGCATGGCCCCGCTGCTGCTGGCGCTGGGGTTGACCGAGTTCAGCCTGCACCCGGGCACGCTGCTGGAGGTGCGCCGCGCCATCCGCGAGGCCGACCTGGGCGCGTTGCGCGCACGCGCACCGAAACTGCTGGCCGCACGTGACCGGCGGGCCATCGAGCGCTGGCTGGCGTTGGTGGCCGACGCGGTCTGACCATCAACGGTAGTGCCGGCCGCTGACCGGCAGATGCAATGTTGCCGGCCAGCGGCCGGCACTACCCACCCGGCGGGGTATGCGTTGCAACATCCGCTTGCGATAATGACGCGCTGAACACCCCTGTTGCCGCATCCTTGCCGGGATCGCGGCTTTTCTCTTCCCGCGGGAGCTGCGATGGCTGAGGCTGTACGCCACGACAAGACTGCGCGCCAGCTGCGGCTGTTGTCCGATGCACTGGACAGTGGCCGGCTGGGTCCGGTGCGGCGTCTGGTCAATACCCTGGCGCCGGCCGAGATCGGCAACCTGCTCGAATCGCTGCCGCCCGGCAAACGCGAAGTGGTGTGGGGGCTGGTCGATCCCGAGGATGATGGCGAGGTGCTGGTCCACGTCGGCGAGGAAGTGCGCGAAAGCCTGCTCGCGGACATGGACCCGGACGAAATCATCGCCGCGGTCGAAGACCTGGACATCGATGACCTCGCCGACCTGGTCGAAGACCTCCCCGATACGGTCATCGACGAGGTCCTCAAGTCGATGGACCGCGAGAACCGCGAGCGCCTGGAACAGGTGCTGTCCTACCCCGAGGACAGCGCCGGCCGTCTGATGAACCCGGACGTGGTGACCGTGCGTGCCGACGTCAACGTCGACGTGGTGCTGCGCTACCTGCGCCTGCGCGGCGAACTGCCCGACCACACCGACCACCTGTTCGTGGTCAGCCGCCGCCACCAGTACCTGGGCCGCGTGTCGCTGGCCGCGCTGGTCACCCACGAAGACACCACGCCGATCAATCGGTTGATCGACGATGAGCAGCCGGCCATCGACGTCGGCGAGAGCGACCAGGAAGTCGCCCGGCAGTTCTCCGACCATGACTGGGTGTCGGCACCGGTGGTGGACGACAACAACATCCTGCTCGGCCGCATCACCATCGATGACGTGGTGGACATCATCCGTTCGCAGGCCGAGCACCAGGCGCTGGGCGCCGCCGGTCTGGACGAGGAAGAGGATCTGTTCTCGCCGATCAAGCGTGCCGTGCGCGGCCGCGTGGTCTGGCTGGGCATCAATCTGTGCACGGCGTTCCTCGCCGCCAGTGTGATCGGCCAGTTCGAACTGACCCTGCAGAAAGTGGTGGCACTGGCGGTGCTCATGCCCATCGTCGCCGGCGTCGGCGGCAACGCGGCCGTGCAGGTGCTGACCCTGATGGTGCGCGGCATCGCGCTGGGCCAGGTGGGCCAGAGCAATGCGCGCATCCTGCTGTGGAAGGAAGCCCGCGTGGCGCTGATCAACGGCACGTTGATCGGCCTGCTGGTGGGCGTGATCGCGTTTGTGTGGTTCCACAGCGCGCTGCTGTCGCTGGTGATCGCCCTGGCGCTGATCATCAACTTCCTGGCCGCCGCGCTGGCGGGTGTGCTGTTGCCGCTGCTGCTCAAGCGCATGAACGTGGACCCGGCCGTGGCCGGCACCGTGGTGGTGACCGCGGTGACCGACGTGATGGGCTTCTTCAGCTTCCTCGGCCTGGCCACCCTCATCCTGCTGCACTGACCCCTCCTCTGGGGACAGATCCCTGCGAAGCAGGGCTCTGTCCCCAACGGCATTACTGACCGGACGCGCCCATGGCCACCACGATCGAAAACTACTTCCAGCCCGGTTGGCGCGAGCAGATGCACACCTGTGCCGCCTGCGAATGGAAAGGCAACGCACGGGCGATGGTGATGGAGCTGGATGAGGACGCCACCGAGTACGACTGCCCGGTGTGCGAGAACCCGCTGCTGGTGGTGATGCACCCGGACATGGCGCAGGTGCAGGCCGCTGCCGCTGACGGCAACGCCGAGGCCCAGGAACAGCTGGACATCATCGCCAGCTTCCCGCGTCCGCAGTGACGCGCTGCACGATGCCCAACGGGCGCGGAAGCACTACCATGAAAACGCTTCCAACCCTTGGGGAAATGTCATGGTCCGTCCGTTGCTGCGGTGGCTGCCGCTGCTGTCCCTGCTGATGCTGGCCGCCTGCGCCAGTACGCCCGACAGCGCGCGCGGCCACTTTGAATCACGCGCGGTGAAGGTGGACGGGCAGACTGCCTATTACCAGGTCTTCATTCCCGCAGCGACGGCGCGCACCACCGGTTCGCTGCCGGTGGTGCTGTTCCTGCATGGCTCGGGTGAGCGCGGTCGCGATGGCGTCAAACAGACCCATGCAGGGTTGGGCTCCTATCTGCGCGAACATGCGACCGACTTCCCGGCGCTGGCGGTGTTCCCGCAGGTGCCTGGGGAAGAGGAGTGGAGCGGCCACAACAACCGCGTGGCGCTGGCCGCACTGAATGCCGCCATCGCCGAATTCGGCGCCGACCCGGCGCGACAGTACCTGACCGGCATGTCGATGGGCGGCTACGGAAGCTGGAACATCGCCTTGGACGAGCCACAGCGTTTTGCGGCGATCGTGCCGGTTTGCGGCGCGGTGCTGGCCCCGCGCGCGGTGCGCCCGACCCTGTTCGTCGAACAGGTGGCGCACGAAGCCGATCCCTACGCAGCAATCGCGCAGCGCCTGCAGCAGACCCCGATCTGGATCTTCCACGGCGCGCAGGACGACGTGGTGCCCCCCGCCGATGACCGCCGCCTGCATGCAGCGTTCGAGGCGGCTGGTGCGCGTGACGTGCGCTACACCGAGTACCCCGACGGCAACCACAATGCCTGGGACGCGACCTACGCCGACCCGGCGATGTGGGCGTGGTTGTTCGCGCAGAAGCGCTGACGATCGGTCCACGGGCTGCTAGGCTGCGGACTTGGCGCCGGTGGCGGCGCATCAGGGGCGGGACGATGAAGGCAGGGATGCTGCAGGCAGCACTTTGTGTGCTGCTGGCGTGTAGTGCGCAGGTGCAGGCACAGGAAGCGGAACCCGACTTCCGGCTGACCACGCTGCAACCCTCACGAATGAACGTCGACAGTGGCCTGGGCCATCATCTGCGCGACGACGTCAGCGCAGCCACGCGCATTACCCAGAGCGGCGACCTGAAAGGGGCCGAACAGCAGCTGCAGGCACCGCTGTCCTATTGCCGCGCGCAGCGCGACACGCCTGGGCGGCGCGCCCTCGCCTTCAGCAGGCGCCAGCAGTACGAGCAGTACGTGGCCGAGCACGGCGACGGCACGCCCACCGAATGGCTGGACATCACCTGTGCCTCGGCCCTCCAGCAGCTGGCGTACATCCGGGTGGAGCAACGCCGTTTCGAGGATGCCATCGTGGTGCTGGAGGAAGCCATGGCACTGGCACCGCTTGATCCGGAAAGCTTCAACGAAATGGGCGTTGCGCTGATCCAGCTGCGGCGCCCGAAGGAAGCACTGGACTTCTACGAACGCGCACTGGCGCTGATTGATCGCGACGGCGTGTCGGTCAACAGCCGCCCGGTGGCACTGCGCGGCATCGGCTTCACCCTGATCGAACTGGGCGAGTTGAAGAAAGCGCGCGCAACCTTCGAGCGCGTGCTGGAAATTCAAACGAACGACCCGAAATCGGTGAACGAGCTGGCCTACATCGACGCCATGGAAGCCCGATAGCGACCGACGGCGCTCGGTAGGTGCCAACCTTGGTCGGCACAGCTTCTGGTAGGTGCCAACCTTGGTTGGCACTATGGGTCAACGCCATGGAAACTCAGACGGCCACCGGGCGCTTTCAGCTCCCACTCGCACCAGGCGTGTCGATATTGCCCCAGTTCTGTCGCCAATCCAGCCCTGATCGGGTTGCCCATCAGATACATCGCATGCCGATACAGTGATTCATCCGATCGAATCGCATGATCGTGATAGCAGGCCTGCCAGAAGCGCCCGACCCGCCCCAGCGACCGGTTCACCTGCAGGGCGGTACGTGACTTGAATCGTTTCATCACGTTCTCCAACGTTCCTGCGCGTAGTTCCACCAGCCAGTGGATATGGTCAGGCATGACCACATAGGCAATCGAGCGGGTGAAGCCTTCCTGGTCGAGGCGCTGGAACTCGCGGATCGCCAGCACTGCAGCAGCGTCGCAGGCAAACATTGGCGCGCGGCCCTGCACAACAGTGGTGAGGAGGTAGCTGAGGCCGATGCTGGAGTGACGGCCGAGCAGAAGACGGGCGCTGTTCATGGGCGCAAGCATGGGCGTGAGGGCCTGCGGTGAACATCGGGGAATGACTTGGCTTTGGGTAAGCGTGTGCCAACCAAGGTTGGCACCTACCAGAGCGGTGTGCCAACCAAGGTTGGCATCTACCAGAGCGGTGTGCCAACCAAGGTTGGCACCTACCAGAGCGCTGCCCCCACCCGGGCAGCGGTCAGCCCAGCAGGGTTTCCAGCACGGCCATGCGCACGGCGACGCCGTTGGCGACCTGGCGCAGCACCCACGACTGCGGGCCGTCGGCGACCTCGTCGGTCACTTCCACGCCGCGGTTGATCGGGCCCGGATGCAGCACGGCGGCATCCTTGCCGGCGCGGGCCAGCCGTTCGGCGTTCAGGCCGTACTGCGCGTGGTACTGCTCCAGCGACGGCACCAGGCCTTCTTCCATGCGTTCGCGCTGCAGGCGCAGCATCATCAGCGCATCCACGCCTTCCAGCATCGCGTCGAAGTCCTCGCCGACCACGCAGCCCTTCAGGGTTTCATCGTCGGGCAGCAGCGACTGCGGGCCGCACACGCGGATCTCGCCCACGCCCAGCGTGCGCAGTGCGTGCAGGTCGGTGCGGGCCACGCGCGAATGCTTCACGTCGCCGACGATCACGACCTTCAGTTTCGAGAAATCCGGGCCCTTGGCCTGGCGCAGGGTCAGCATGTCCAGCAGGCCCTGGGTCGGGTGCGAACTGCGGCCGTCGCCGGCGTTGACCAGGGCGGTGCCCTCGCCCGCCGCTGCGGCCAATGCAGCCACTGCACCGTCATCGGGATGGCGCACCACGAAGCCGCGTACGCCCATCGCTTCCAGGTTCTTCAACGTGTCGCAGGCGGTTTCGCCCTTGCGCGTGGACGAGGTGGAGGCATCGAAGTTCAGCACGTCCGCGCCCAGCCGCTGCGCGGCCAGCTGGAACGAGCTGCGGGTGCGGGTGGAGGGTTCGAAGAACAGCGTGCACACCGCCGAACCGGCCAGCACCTGCCGCTTGTTGCCGACGCGGCCGACGGCGGCATCGCGGATCTGACCTGCCCGGTCGAGCAGCTGCAGCAGGGTTTCGCGCGGCAGGCCTTCAAGGGTCAGCAGGTGGCGCAGGCGTCCGGAAGCATCGAGTTGCTGGGCAGTCATGGCGGGAGTCGTGCAGTCAGGGAATGGGGGTGGCGTCGTCGGGGGACGACAGCCAGCGGTCGATGATCACCGCCGCAGCCACGGCATCGAGCGCAGCCGCATCACGGCGGCGCTTGCGCCCTTCGGCGCGCTCGACGGCGAAGCGGCGGGCGGCCTCGACCGAGCTGGAACGCTCGTCGATCATCGCCACCGGCAGCTTGAAGCGTTCCCGCAGCTGGCGGGCGAAGCCCTGCGCGCGCTTGCGGTTGGGCTGGTCCTGGCCATCCAGGGTGAGCGGATCGCCCACCACCAGGCCGTCAGGCTTCCATTCCTTGAGCAGGCGTTCGATCACGGTCCAGTCCGGACCGTTGCCATGCACATCGACCACGGCCACCGCGCGCGCATGCGCCGCGAAGGCACTGCCGATGGCCACGCCGATACGTCGCGAGCCAACGTCGAACCCCAGCACGGTGCCGTCGCGGCGGATGGCCGGGGCGGCAGGAACCGGAGTGGGCGCAGCCGGCTCAGACATGGCCGCTGTAATCGGTCAGCCGGAACAGGTCCACGCCGATACGCGAGGCCGCGCCCTGCCAGCGCTGCTCCAGCGGCAGCTGGAACACCAGCTCGGCATCGGCCGGCACGGTCAGCCAGCTGTTCTCGGACAGCTCGCTTTCCAGCTGCCCTGCCCCCCAGCCGGCGCAGCCCAGGGTGACCACGGCATTGGCCGGACCTTCGCCACGCGCCATCGCTTCGAGGATGTCGCGCGAGGTGGTCAGGTACAGGCCCTCGCCCACGCGCAGGCTGGAATCCCAGTCGCGCGCATCGTCGTGGATGACGAAGCCGCGCTCGGGATGGACCGGGCCGCCGTTGAGGACCATGCGCGCCTGCAGCTCACCATCACCGGTGGTGATGTCCATCTGCGAAAGCACTTCGCCCAGCGTATATTCGGACGGCTGGTTGACCAGCACGCCCATCGCCCCGTTCTCGTCGTGCTGGCAGATCAGCGCGACACTGCGGGCAAAGGTGGCGTCGATCAGCGACGGCAGCGCGACGAGCAGGTGATCGGCAAGGGAGGTAGGCGTTACAGACATGGCGCCATTCTAGCCGGTGGGCGCCTCCGGCGCCTGCACGCCGCGCATAATGGGCGGTCCGTCCTTCAGGAGAACCCCGTGTCCGGATACTGCCGCATCGCCCCGGACCACCCGGTGCACGCGTTCTACCACGCCAATGAATACGGCTTCCCGCAGCGCGATGAGCGCGAACTGTTCGAGCGGCTGGTACTGGAAATCAACCAGGCCGGGCTGAGCTGGGAAACCATCCTGAAGAAGCGCGAGGGCTTCCGCGCGGCCTACGATGGCTTCGACGTGGACCGCGTGGCGGCCTATGCCGAACAGGACATCGAGCGGCTGCTGTCGGACGCGGGCATCATCCGCAACCGGCTGAAGGTTCTGGCCGCGATCCACAACGCCCAGGTGATCCAGCAGCTGCGCGCCAGCCATGGCAGCTTCGCCGCGTGGCTGGATGCGCACCACCCACGCAGCAAGGGCGACTGGGTGAAGCTGTTCAAGAAGACGTTCCGCTTCACCGGCGGCGAGATCACCGGCGAGTTCCTGATGAGCCTGGGCTATCTGCCCGGCGCGCATGCCGAGGACTGCCCGGTGCATGCGCAGCTGTTGAAGCTGGCACCGCCGTGGGTGCAGGTCCCGGGCGGTTGATCGGCGTCCGTGCCAGCCACGCATGGCGTGGCTCTACTGCATGTTGCCGGTGATCTACACGTTCCCGGCGAACGCGGAGGACGCGATCACACGCCCATGTAGCGGCCGGGGCGATGGTTGAACATCAGCACCAGGCTGAGCACCACCGCGCCAATGGCCGAGTACATCACTTTCGACGGCGACAGCACGAAGAACGCCGCCACCATCAGGCAGGCATCGAAGGACATCTGCACCTTGCCGGCGCTCCAGCCGCGGGTGCGCTGCAGGTACACCGCCAGGATGCCGATACCGCCCAGGCTGGCGCGGTGGCGGATGAAGAACAGGATGCCCAGGCCGGACAGGGCACCACCAACCAGCGCCGAATACAACGGGGCGATATGCGAGAAATCGGCCCAGCGGGGCAGAATGTCGGTGAGCACGCCGCAGGCGGTGACCGCAGCAAAGGTCTTGAGGGTGAATTCCCAGCCCATGCGGCGCACGGCCACCCAATAGAACGGCAGGTTGACCAGCACGAAGACCAGGCCGAAGTTCCAGCCCATGGCGTAGTGCAGCAGGAGGGCCGCGCCGGCCATGCCGCCGATCATCAGCCCACCCTTGGCGAAGATGGCCAGGCCCAGCGAGGCCACGAGCGTGGCCAGGACCATGCCCTGCACATCCTCGGCGACGGAGTGGCGCAACGCTTTTTCGTCGGCGGGGGTACCGGCGCTGTCGGGCGGCGGGGTCAACGGACCGGCGGTGACCAGGTGGCCGTCAGCGTCGTCGCACGGCGCCGGGCCATGGGATTGGAGGGACATGGGTGTGGGGGTGCAGCAGTGGGGACGCGTATTAGACACGATCCGGGTGACAGTTGCAGATGAAATCGTTCAGCCAGCGAACGGCGCAGCCCCTCGTGGCTGGGCGGCGAACTGCTTGCCATTCTGGCGGTGGGCAGGGCGGGTGGGCCGTGCAGGGGGCGCTGCAAGTACGTCCATGTAAGCTCGGTCGCCGCATCCATAGGCTCACGCCCCTGCACGACCCACCCGCCCTGCCCTGGACGATTTCCGGGTGCGTCCAGCCACGTGAAAAGAAATAAAGATCAGAAGCGGGTCGCTTCGCTCGGTGGAGCGCTGGTCAGCGCGCGGCCTTGAGGTGGTGGGCAACCAGGGCATTGGCATGGCCGTGGTCCAAGCCGTGCTCGGCCTTCAGGTAACTGACCAGTTCCATGTGCTTCAGCGCAGGCTGCTTCGCCAACAGGCCCAGCCAGTGCGCCACCGGCTGGCCGCAGGTCTTTTCGATGGAAGGGAAATACGAGGCCGGGCCTTTCAGCGTGGTGTCAGTGCTTAATGTGCAGCTCTCGTTGAACGTCATCCATTCGACGAACCACAGACGCAGAAATCGACATCCCCCCATACATCCACACAATGGGTTCCGACCCGTGCCGACCAACGGTCGGCACCCACCAAAGCAGAATGCCGTTCCAGCAGCTCGCGTGAAACTGTCGAAAGCGGGATGGGTCCGGTTGCGGGGGCGTGAGCCGCATGGGCCCGAGGCATGCCTCGGGCGGGTTGGGCAGGACGCCCAACC
>NZ_JBNNHG010000100.1:0-13914 GCF_050268705.1 Stenotrophomonas sp. NPDC077659
ACGACCGGCCGCAACCAGGGCCGGTCGGGGTACCGCGACCGGGGCCGTTTGCTGGGAATGCTCTCGCGTTGCCAGGCCAAGCCGCAGGATGCGGCCCTGGCCGCCACCTTAGAGCAGGCCTTGCAGGCGTCGGTGCAGCGCCGGCAGGTGCGGGCGCAACAGCAGCCGGCCATTACTCTGGACCCGCAGCTGCCGATTGCGCGTGAAGCCGAGGCGATCATCGGCCTGATCCGTGACCACCAGGTGGTGGTGATCGCTGGTGAAACCGGTTCGGGCAAGACCACCCAGCTACCGAAGCTGTGCCTGGCCGCCGGCCGTGGCCAGGCGGGCATGATCGGCTGCACCCAGCCGCGACGCATCGCTGCACGCGCGGTGGCCAGCCGCGTGGCGCAGGAACTGCAGAGCGAACTGGGCCAGCTGGTCGGCTACCAGGTGCGCTTCAACGACAAGGTGAGCGACGACAGCCGCATCAAGTTCATGACCGACGGCATCCTGCTGGCGGAGATCGCCAGTGACCGCTGGCTGTCCAACTACGACACGATCATCGTCGACGAGGCGCACGAACGCAGCCTCAACATCGACTTCCTGCTGGGCTACCTGAAGCAGCTGCTGCGCAAACGCCCGGACCTGAAGCTGATCGTGACTTCGGCCACCATCGACACCGAACGCTTCGCCCAGCATTTCGACAATGCGCCGGTGATCAGCGTGGAAGGCCGTACCTTCCCGGTGGAGGTGCGTTACCGCGCGCTGGAAGGCGAGGGCGAAGAGCAGGGCGAGCGCACCGTCAACGATGCCATCGTGTCGGCCATCGACGAGATCACCCGCCTGGATTCGCGCGGCGACGTGCTGATCTTCCTGCCGGGCGAACGCGAGATCCGCGATGCGCACCAGTCGCTGGAACGGCGCAAGTACCGCAACACCGAGGTGCTGCCGCTGTACGCGCGGCTGTCCAACCAGGACCAGGACCGGGTCTTCAACCCGGGCCCGAACCGGCGCATCGTGCTGGCCACCAATGTGGCGGAAACCTCGCTGACGGTGCCGCGCATCCGCTACGTGGTCGATCCGGGCTTCGCTCGCGTCAAGCGCTACAGCCCGCGCAACAAGCTGGACCGCCTGCACATCGAGCCGATTTCGCAGGCCAGCGCCAACCAGCGCAAGGGCCGCTGCGGTCGTATCGCCGAAGGTATCTGCTACCGCCTGTATGCCGAAGCCGATTTCCAGGCGCGGCCTGAATTCACCGATCCGGAAATCCGCCGCTCCAGTCTGGCCGGGGTGATCCTGCGCATGCTGCAGCTGGGCCTGGGCCGCATCGAGGAGTTCCCGTTCCTGGAAGCCCCGGACGAGCGCGCCGTCGCCGATGGCTGGCAGCAGCTGACCGAGCTGGGTGCGATCGACGCCGAGCGGCGCATGACCACCATCGGCAAGCAGATGGCCCGCCTGCCGGTGGACGTGAAGCTGGCGCGCATGCTGGTGGCGGCACAGGCCGCCGGCTGCCTGCGGCCGATGCTGGTGATCGCCTCGTTCCTGGGCATCCAGGACCCGCGCGAACGCCCACCGGAAGCGCGCGGCGCGGCCGACAGCGCGCATGCGCAGTTTGCCGATGGGCGATCGGAGTTCGTGGGCGTGCTGCGCCTGTGGGATGCGTACCGGCAGGCCCACGAAGACCTGACCCAATCCAAGCTGCGCGACTGGTGTGGCCGCCACTTCCTGGGTTTCCTGCGCATGCGCGAGTGGCGCGAGCTGCATCGCCAGCTGCGCCTGCTGTGCGAAGAACTGGGCTGGAAGGAAGAAGCCACCGATGCAGCGATGGCGCCGCTGCTGGCCGGCAGCAGTGCGCCGACCCCGGCGCGCGACGATGCCGCTGCGGTGAAGGCCACCCGTGGCCAACTGCACCGTGCCGCGCGGCTGGCGCGCGAAGGCAAGGCTGAGGCCGCGCCGGCTCCGGTGGCCGCGCGTGCGCAGAAGGAACAGACGCCGGCCAGCGGTGGCTTCAGCGAGCGTGTGCGCGCCGCTGCCTACCAGACCCTGCACCGTGCACTGGTGGCGGGCCTGCCGACGCAGATCGGCCACCGCACCGAGAAGGGCGATTTCCAGGCGCCACGTCAGCGCCGCTTCCTGCCGTTCCCCGGGTCGGCGCTGTCCAAACGTCCGCCGCCGTGGCTGCTGGTAGCCAACCTGCTGGATACGCAGAAGGTCTGGGGCATGACCCTGGCCGCAATCGAGCCGGATTGGGTGATCGCCGAGCTGCCGCATCTGTTGCTGCGCAAGCACTTCGACCCGCACTGGTCGCGCGCGCAGGGCCAGGTGCTGGCCTCCGAGCAGATCAGCCTGTTCGGCCTGGTGCTGGCACCGAAGAAGCCGGTGCATTACGGCCGCATCGAACCCGGTGAAGCGCATGACATCTTCGTGCGCCAGGCGCTGGTGACCGGCGAGATCAACACCCGCGCCAGTTTCGTGGCCGACAACCAGAAGGTGCTGGAACTGGCCCGCGAGGAAGAGGCCAAGCTGCGCCGTGCCGGCATCGTCGCCGACGAGGACTGGCAGGCGCGCTGGTACCTGGACCGGGTGCCCCCGCAGATCCATTCGGCGGCGGGCCTGGACACGTGGTGGAAGGCGCTGCCGCCGGAACAGCGCAGGACGCTGCACTGGTCGCTGGCCGACCTGCTGCCCGGCGAGGGCAGTGAACAGGAGCGTTACCCGAAGTACCTGCCGCTGGGCCAGGCGCGGCTGCCGCTGCATTACCGCTTCGAGCCGGGTGCCGACGATGACGGCGTGACCCTGGACGTGCCGCTGCACCTGCTGAACGCATTGGACCCGGTGCAGCTGGGCTGGCTGGCACCGGGCTTCGTGGCGGACAAGGCCTCGGCGCTGATCCGCAGCCTGCCCAAGGCGATGCGCCGCAACTACGTGCCGGCGCCGGACTTCGGCCGCGCCTTCTTCGAGGCGTTCCCGCAACCCAGTGCCGATGCGATCACCGGTGAACTGGCGCGCTTCCTGTCACGCGCGACCGGCGCGACGGTGACCGCGCTCGACTTCGAGCCGGGGGCGATCGAGCCGCACCTGCACATGAACCTGCGGCTGCGTGACGAACACGGCAAGGTGCTGGCCACCTCGCGTGACCTGGATGCGTTGCGCGCGAAATTCGGTGGCCGCGCCGGCGATGCCTTCGCCGCGCGTGCCGGCCGCGAGATGGCGGCCGATGGCCTGCGCAGCTTCCCGGCCACGCCGATTCCGCTGCAGGTGCCGGGCGAAGCCGGCGTGCCGGCCTATCCCGCGCTGCTGGATGAGGGCGACAGCGTCGCACTGCGCATCTTCGCCGACCGCCAGCAGGCGCAGGAGGCCCACCCGCTGGGCGTGCGCCGCCTGCTGGAAATCGCCCTGGCCGAGAAGGTGAAGCAGGCACGCAAGCAGCTGCCGGTGGCGCCCAAGACCGGCCTGCTGTACGCGGCCATCGAATCCCAGGAACGCCTGCGTGGCGATCTGGTGGATGCGGCCATGAACGCAGTGCTGGCCGAGGGCCTGGAGGACATCCGCGATGCGACGGCATTTGAACAGCGTCGCGACCATGCGGCCAAGGCGCTGTTCGGCGAGGCGATGTCGCGGTTGAAGCTGGCCGAGACCATCCTGGCGCTGGTGGCCGAACTGAAGCCGCTGCTGGAAGCGCCGCTGATGGGCTGGGCACGTGGCAACCTGGATGACATGGAAGCGCAGCTGGTGGGCCTGATCCACCCCGGCTTCCTGCGCGATACGCCTGCCGATGCGCTGGCGCAGTATCCGCGCTACCTGAAGGCGATGATCCTGCGCACCGAACGGGCCAAGCGCGATCCGCCACGTGACCAGGCGCGCATGCTGGAACTGCATCCGTTCCTGGATGCACTGCGCGAGGGTGAGGCGCAGGGCCTGCGCGAGCGTCCGCAGTGGCAGGCACTGCGGTGGGATCTGGAAGAACTGCGGGTGTCGCTGTTCGCGCAGGAACTGGGCGCGCGCACCGGCATTTCGGCCAAGAAGCTGGCGCAGCGGGTGACCGCACTGCGCCAAGCGTGAATCCGCCCCTGTAGAGCCGAGCCCACGCTCGGCTGTTTTTCAACGCATCGCAATCAGCCGAGCGTGGGCTCGGCTCTACAGCAAGGTCACAGCGTTACTTGGTACGGCGCACCTTGGGCTGGGTATTCACACCATCGACCTTCATGTACCACACGCCCATCAAGCCGGGCTTGATACTGACCTTCGGCGACTGCCTGCGCACGCTGGACACGCTGGTGGCGTCGACCTGTTCCCAGACCTGGCCGTTGTCCAGCGTGTAGGTGCGGCCTTTGCCGAAGCCGCGGAACTCCCCCTGCAGCACGCCGGTGACCGGTTCGCTGCTGCCGAAGTCGAAGAAGCCCCGGTTCTTGACGATCACTTCCTGGCGACCTTCCTCGCGCGCTTGTTCGCGCACGGCGGCCACGGCCTGGGTCGTGGCTGTCTCCACTTTCCCCTGCAGCCAGCGGTTGAGGGTGGCCAGTTCGGCGGCGCTCAGTTTGTCCAGGCCAGCGGCCTTGAACTCCTGCGGGCTCATCTGCGTCTGCAGATCACCCTCGACAGTCCGTTGGGCCAGTGCAGGCACTGTGATCGTGCACAGGGTGAGGGCAACACAGAGCGGGCGCAACAAGCGCAGGGACATGGCGTTTCTCCTGGATGTGGCCCGAGTGTAGAGCAGCGCACGCAGGCCAGCACCTGCCCTGTGGCGTGCGTTGCGCCCGCCAGGCGCGTACCGGCCCGGGCTGAGGTCCTGACCACCCGGTGCCGACACAGCGTCTGCATCGCCTGGGCCGGCGCAAGCGGCGGTCGGCGTCAACGCAGCGGGCCCGCAGGTGCACCCCGCGCAGATCCGGTACTGCGGCAGCAGGCCCTCCAGCGCAGTCAGGAAAGGCGATCATCGGCAGCCACCGGCGCCCGTTCCTCGTCTGCCGCAGCAGCCAAACGGACCAGAATTCGTACGCTCAAGGCATGTGATCCAGAGTGAATCCCATATGATTGATTCACCGTTGCTTATTCAATCCAGAGTCAATTGCGCCAAAGGGCCGGCGCCCATGCTGTGTTCATGGGCCTGGCACGAGCCGGAATCCGCAGCGGGTCCTCCTGAAGCGCTGCGCTGGCGATTGTTCCTGAACGGGCAGAGCGTTACCGTAGGGGCCTCTGTCTTTGATGTCCGATGCTGTGAACCGCGCGTCTGTCCCCGGCCTGGAAGCCTTGTTGAACCGTCCCTCGGCGGCGGTGCTGCCCGCACCGCTGCGCGAAGCCCTGCTGCAGCTGTGGGATGCCACCGATACCTCGCATGAGATGCGTTCCAGCAGCTGGCCGGTACTGGCCGATACGCTGGATGCACTGGCCCTGTTGTCGGCCGATGACGGCGCGGTGCTGGCCGCGCTGCTGTTCGACCTGCCAGGCCTGCGCGCGCATCTGCACGCGCTGCCGCTGGGCAGCCACGCTGCCGCAGTGGTCGGTCTGCTCGACGGCCAGGACGCGGCCGACCCGGTGTGGGCGCTGCACGCCGGCCGTGAGGCCGGGCGCAACAGCGAGGGCCTGCGCCGCCTGCTGCTGGCCATCATCCACGACCTGCGGGTAGTGCCGATCCTGCTGGCGCGCCAGCTGGCGCGCATGCGTGCGGCCGACAAGCTGGATGAAGCGCAGCGCCGCGCTCTGGCCCAGCTGACCCGTGACATCCACGCGCCGCTGGCAAACCGGCTGGGCATCTGGCAGCTGAAGTGGGAGCTGGAAGACCTGGCGTTCCGCCACCTGGAGCCGGACACCTACCGCCGCATCGCGCGCGAGGTGGATGAGACCCGCATCGCCCGCGAGCGCTACGTCGAGCACGTCAAGAAGACGCTGTCGCGCGAACTGGCCGCGCAGGGCATCCACGCCGAGGTAAGCGGACGGCCGAAGCACATCTACAGCATCTGGCGGAAGATGCAGAAGAAGCGGCTGGCCTTCGACCAGTTGTACGACATCCGCGCGGTACGGGTGATGGTCGATGACGTGGCTGCCTGCTACGCCGCATTGGGCGTCGTGCACGCGCTGTGGGCGCCGGTGCCGAGCGAGTTCGACGATTACATCGCCCGCCCCAAGGCCAATGACTACCGTTCGCTGCACACCGCCGTGGTGGGCCCGGAAGGGCGCACCATCGAAGTGCAGATCCGCACCCATGACATGCACGCGCAGGCCGAGCTGGGCGTGGCTGCGCACTGGAAGTACAAGGAAGGCGGCAAGGGCGCGGAAAAGGCGTTCGATCGCAAGATCACCTGGATGCGCCAGTTGCTGGAGCAGGCACAGGAAGGGCAGGGCAACGAACTGGCCGGTGCGCTCGATGCGGAGTTGACCGAAGACCGGGTGTACGCGCTGAGCCCGAAGGACGAGGTGCTGGACCTGCCACAGGGCGCCACGCCGCTCGATTTCGCCTACCAGGTGCATACGATGGTCGGCCACCGTTGCCGTGGTGCCAAGGTCAACGGCCGCATCGTGCCGCTGACCTACCGCCTGCGCAGCGGCGACCGCGTGGAGATCCTCACCGGCAAGGAGGCCGATCCACGCCGCGACTGGCTGATGCCGGCACTGGGCTTCCTGGCCAGCAACCGTTCGCGCGAAAAAGTCCGCAGCTGGTTCCACAAGCTGGACCGCGCGCGCAACGTGCAGGCCGGCCGCGAGCTGCTGGAGCGCGAACTGAAACGGCTGGGCCTGCAGCATTCGGACCTGGCCGCGGCGGCGAAGAAGTTCCATGCCGACAGCGTCGATGACCTCTACATCCAGGTGGCGCTGGGCGATACCGGGCCCAACCAGGTCAGCCGTGCGTTGCTGGAGGCCGAACGTGCGGCCAGCCAGCCGGCGCCTGCGCCGACCCTGCCACGGCCCACCGCGCGCCGCGAGAACCTGGGCAAGTCCAAGTTCACCGTGCAGGGCGTGGGCAACCTGCTGGTGCAGCTGGCACGCTGCTGCCAGCCGGTGGCCGGCGAGCCCATCGTCGGCTACCTGACACGCAGCCGTGGTGTCACCGTACATCGTGCAGACTGCGCGGCGCTGGCGCGGCTGTCCGCCGCCAGCCCGCAGCGCATCCTGCCGGTGGAATGGGGCCAGGCCGGTGGTGGCTACGAAGTGGATGTGGTGGTCAGCGCGGTCGACCGTCGCTGGCTGCTGAAGGACATCACCAACCTGATCGCACAGGAAGACGCCTACGTGCTCGACATCCACAGCGACAACGTGCGCAACAGCGGCCGCGCGCACCTGCGCCTGCGGCTGAAAGTGAGCGATTACGGCCAGCTGTCGAACCTGCTGGGCAAGCTGGATGCACTGCCGGGCGTCAGCGAGGCACGTCGTCTGGGCTGAGCTTCACGCCGCCCCGGCTACCCTGCACGCATGGAACGCGAGCCCCCGCATCGCCACCACGGCGCCGACCACCCCGCGCTGGACCGCGTTCGCCGCGAGGGGCGCTGGTGGTGGCTGCAGGCACGTCACGCGCGCCGCGTCTGGCGCTGGGCGCTGTTGGCGGCGGTGCTGGTGTTCGTGGCACTGGTGCTGCTGCGCAAGCCGCTGGCCGACTGGTTCTGGGACGAACCGCAGATCGAACAGCTGCTGGCCGAGGGCGACCGTGCGCTGGCCGCCGGACGGCTGACAGCAGCCGATGGCAGCGGCGCGCGTGAGCGCTATCAAGCGGCGCTGGCCCTGGATGGTGATCGCCTGCCGGCACGGCAGGGATTGGCCAGTACCGCTACGGCCGCGCTGCAGCAGGCACGCGACCGCCTGCAGGCCGGTGATCTTGACGGCAGCGCGCAGGCTCTGGCGCTGGCCCGCGAACTGCAGGTGCCGCAGGGCCAGGCCGACGCGGTGGCGCGGCAGCTGCAGGCGCGGCGCAGTGCCGGCGCCGGCATCGGTGCGTTGCTGGCGCAGGCACGCAATGCCTTCGCCGCCGGCCGCCTCGATGAGGGCGACAGCAGCGCGCTGCCCTTGTTCCAGCACATCCTGGCCCTGCAGCCGGACTCTCTGCCCGCGCTGGAAGGGCGTGAAGATGCTTTGAGCGACCTGCTGCAGCAGGCACGGGCGCTGGCCGCGCACGGCGAGCTGGTGAAGGCTGCAGCCGTACTGCAGCGTGCGCGCCAGTTCGATGCCGGCCACACCGATCTGCCGGCCAGCCAGGAGGCGCTGGCGCGTGCGCTGGACCAGCGCCTGCGGGAGGGCCAACGTGCACTGAAGCAGCAGAAACTGGAGGCCGCAGCCGAAGCCTTCGACGCCGTCCTGGGGGTCGCCCCGGATGACACCAATGCGCTGCGTGGCCGCGACCAGACCGCGCAGGCGTTGCTGGCGCGCAGCCAGCGGCAGGCTGCCGATTTCCAGTTTGAAGCAGCCGAGGCCGATCGCGCGCGGGCCGCCGCGCTGGGGGCATCGCCGGCGGCGGTGCAGCAGGCCGCGCAGCGTATCCAGCGCGCCCAGCAGGCGCGACAGGCGCAGCAGCATCCAACAATGAGCGCGGCCCAGCGCGAGCGGCAGGTGCGCGACAACCTGCGCCAGATTGATCGCGCCGAGCGCGACGGACGCTGGATCAGCCCGCCCGGGCACAGCGCCTTCGACGCGCTGCGCGAGGCGCAGGCACTGGCCCCGCGCGATGCACGGGTGCGGGCAGCGGCGGCGCGCCTGTTGCCCGCCAGCCGGCAATGCTTCGATGACAACCTGCGACAGAACCGGGTACAGGCGGCGGGCGCGTGCCTGCAGGCCTGGCAGACCCTGGCGCCGACGGCAGCGGGCCTGGCCCCGGCGCGGGTGCGGCTGGCACAGCGCTGGCTGGCCATCGGCAGCGAACGGCTGGGCCGCGGCGATGTGGGTTTTGCCGAAGCCGCCATCGAGCAGGTGCGTCAGCTGCAGCCGGACCTGCCGGAACTGGCCGCGTTCGAAAAGCGCGTCCAGCAGGCGGGGGCGGAGTCCTGGCGACGTTGATCCAGCGTCGTGGCAGGGAGTCGGGTATAGTCCAGCGGCTCCAACTTTCCCCCTCTGGACATGCCCTGCGTAGCACCTGAAGTCACTGTCGGCCGGAGCGTACCGGCCGCGTTGCGGTGGGCCCGATGATCGAGCAGGCCGCTGCGCGCAGCTCCGATGGCGATGCCCCGCGCGTCTGCGCGGTGATCGTCACCTATGGACCCGACCCGGCCCTGCTGCCGCGCGTGGTTGACAGTGTCCTGCAGCAGGTGGGCCACCTGGTGGTGTTTGACAATGGCAGTGGCGAGGTCGATGTCGCCGCGCTGCTGGGCGGCAGGGCGGGCGTCAGCCTGGTGGCCTCGCCGCACAACGTGGGGCTTGGCTGCGCGCTGAACCGCGCGTACGAAACGGCGGCCACGCTGGGCTACGACCACGTCCTGCTGATGGACCAGGACAGCGTTCTGGCACCGGGCATGGTCGATGTGCTGTGGACCGCGCTGACCGAACTGGCGCAGAGCGGGCCGGTGGCAGCCGTCGGCCCGCAGTTCCGCGATTCACGCAGCGGCGTGCTGGCGCCCTTCGTCCGGTTCGGCTTTCCGCTCAACCACAAGCTGCGCGGTGGGCCGGGACAGCGCGTGTCGTGCGACTTCCTCATCACCTCCGGTTCGCTGGTGCCGATGAAGGCACTGCACGCGATCGGCCCGATGGATGAGGGGCTGTTCATCGACAACCTGGACATGGACTGGTGTTTCCGCGCCAAGCGCGCCGGGTATGCGCTGTACGGCATCTGCGACGCGCAGATGAGCCACAGCATCGGCGAGGAACTGCTGCCATCGCGCGCGAAGCCTGACGGGGTGATCGTGCACAAGCCGTTCCGCCTGTACTTCATCATGCGCAACCGGGTGCTGCTGTATGCGCGTGCCTACACCCCGCGCGTGTGGATCGCCCAGGACATTCCCCGTCTGCTGCTGAAGCTGGTGGGCAATGGGCTGTTCCTTGCCCCGCGATGGGTTCGGCTGCGGTTCATGTTGAAAGGATTGTGGGACGGCATGCGCGGCGTTACCGGCGGCCTGCCACCGGGCAATCGCTGAACAGGCCCAATTCCACACCTTTCCCGAAGGAAGGGCTGGGGTAGACTCGCCTGACCCTACATCCGCGCATTCCCGTGCCCCGACGCTACGATTCCGACGACATCGACGATTTCGACGACGACGACCAGCAGGACGCAGGCCCGCTGTGGCGCCGCCGGCTGATCACCTGGACCATGGCGGCCGTCGCACTGGGGCTGGGCTTCCTCATCCCCTATACGCTGTACCTGAACCAACAGGTCACCCAGCGTTTTGGTGAGCTGCGCTGGCAGATTCCGACCCGTGTCTATGCGCGCCCGCTGGTGCTGCTGCCCGGCAAGGCCATGGACGCGGCCACGCTGAAGACCGAACTGGCCGCCTCGGCCTACCGTGATGATGGCCAGGGCAAGGACCCGGCCACCTACGCGGTGCAGGGCGGGCGCTTCACCATCTCCAGCCGCGGCTACAACGATGTCGATGGTCACGTCGCCGCCAGGCGGGTGGAGCTGTCGTTGTCCGGTGGCAGCATCGCCTCGCTGCGTGATGCCGATTCGCGCAAGGCGCTGAAGGCCGCACGCCTGGATCCGGCGCGCATCGCCACGCTGTACGGGCAGAAGCAGGAAGAGCGCCGCCTGATCCGCATGAACGAAGCGCCGGACCTGCTGGTGACCGGCCTGCAGGCGGTGGAGGACAAGGACTTCAACCGCCACCACGGCATCGATCTGTCCGGCATCGCACGTGCAGTGTGGGTGACCATCCGTTCCGGTGGCCAGAGCCGCCAGGGCGCCTCCACGCTGACCCAGCAGCTGGCCCGCAGCGGCCTGCTCGGCATCGGCAAGGAGCAGACCCTCACCCGCAAGTTCAATGAAGTGCTGTACGCGCTGATCATGGAAGCGCGCTACGACAAGCGCACCATTTTCGAGGCCTACCTCAACCAGGTGTACCTGGGCCAGCGCGGCAGCCAGGCGATCCATGGCATGTCTTCCGGTGCCGAGTTCTGGTTCGGCCGTGACCTGTCCTCGCTCGATACCGAGCACATCGCGCTGCTGATCGGCCTGGTCAAGGGCCCGTCCTACTATGACCCGCGGCGCAACCCGGAGCGCGCGACCGACCGCCGCAACTTCGTGCTGGGCAAGCTGCACGAAGCGTCGCTGATCGACGACGCCGAATACCAGCGCGCGCTGAAGGCACCGCTGGGCGTGCCCAAGAGCCCGGGCCTGGTGGCTGCCAACCGCTTCCCGGCCTACGTGGACCTGGTGCGCCGCCAGCTCGGCCATGACTATCCCGAATCGGCCCTGCAGGGCGCCGGCCTGAGCGTGATGTCGGGCATGTCGCCGTCTGCGCAGGCCTACGCTGAGGGCGCGGTCACCCGCACCATCAAGTCGCTGGAGAGCAAGCGTCGCCCGGAGCTGCAGGCCGGCATGGTGATGACCGATGTGCACAACGGCGACGTGGTTGCAGTGATCGGTAGCCGCGAAGTGTCCGAGGTCGGCTTCAACCGCGCCATCGAAGCGCAGCGGCCGGTGGGATCGCTGCTCAAGCCGTTCGTGTACCTGCTGGCGCTGGCGCAGCCGGACCGCTATTCGCTGGCCAGCTGGGTGGATGATTCACCGGTGACGGTGCAGCTCGGCCGCGGCCGCAACTGGAGCCCGGGCAACGCGGACAACCGCAGCCATGGCACCGTGCGCTTGATCGATGCGCTGGCCCATTCCTACAACCAGGCCACCGTGCGCGTGGGCATGCAGGTCGGCCCGGAACGGATCACGCAGCTGATCCATGTGCTGGCCGGCATCAAGGCCGATGCCAACCCGGCGGTGATCCTCGGCTCGACCGACCAGAGCCCGTACGCGATGGCCCAGCTGTACCAGTTCCTGGCCTCCGGCGGCGAGATCCAGCCGCTGCACGCGGTGCGTGGCGTGCTGGACCCGCAGGGCAAGCTGCTCAAGCGTTACGACAAAACGCCTGCACCGGCGCAGGAAGGCGATTCCATTGCAGCCAACCTGATCAGCATCGGCCTGCAGCAGGTGGTTGCCAGTGGTACCGCGCAGCGGCTGAACGCCGACGGCCTGGGTCGCCTGCAGCCGGCCGGCAAGACCGGTACCACCAACGATGGCCGCGACAGCTGGTATGCCGGTTACACCGGCGATCACCTGGCGGTGATCTGGATGGGCAACGACCAGAACGAACAGGCGGGCCTGTACGGCGCCACCGGTGCGATGCGGGTGTGGTCGGGCATCTTCCAGCGCCTGCCCAGTGCACCGCTGAAGGTCAGCAACAAGGGGCTGGACTGGCAGTCGGTGGCCGCCACGGGTACCAACAGCACCGATGAAAGCTGCCCCGGCGCACGCCGCTTCCCGTTCGTGGTCGGCTACGCGCCAGCCTACGCACCCTGCGCCCCGGCCGTGGTGCCGGATGAACAGGGTGGCGAAAGCGAAGGCGGTGGCTGGCGCAGCTGGTTCGGCCTGGACCGCAAGCAGGAACCGCCTGCGGCCGAGCCTGCGCCAGCACCCGCCACCGCCACTCCCCCTCCCAGCCGGTGATGCCATGATGCTTCGATCCCTGTATCCGCTGCTGGCCGTGACCGGCCTGAGCCTTGCCCTGGCCGCCTGCGTGAGCAGCCCGCCGCCCGCGGCCAAGCCGGTGAACACGACGACGCCGGCGCAGCGATTTGCGGCCGTGGAAGCCGCTGCGGGCCCGGACGACAAGGAACTGTCAGTGCAGCCGCTGCGCGACCCGCAGGTGGAAGACCTGCGCCAGACCGCGCTGTCGCAGCGCCAGGGCAATGACCTGCCTGCGGCCGCTGGCAGCCTGGACCAGGCGCTGCAGATCGTGGCCGGTGACCCGGCGGTGCTGCAGGAGCGCGCCGAAATCGCGCTGTTGCAGGGTCAGTGGGCCGAGGCGGAAACCTTTGCGCGCAAGGCCGTGGATCTGGGCTCGAAGACCGGGCCGCTGTGCCGCCGGCACTGGGCGACGATCGAGCAGGCGCGCCTGGCGCGGGGCGAGAAGGAGAATGCGGTGTCGGCGCATGCGCAGATTGAAGGGTGCACGGTGCCGGGGATCAAGCGGTACTGAGGTGTTCCCCTCCATCGGGCGCAGCCCCCTCTGCGGCACGCGCTCGCACTGATGGATGGTCGTGATGGGCCGGATGGGTGGGGCGTGCAGGACACGCCGTAAACCCATCCCTGGGGGCTCGATGGCGCCATCCATGGCGCCAACGGTCCTGCCCGCCCCACCCACCCGGCCCGCCACACACCGCGCGGGCCGCAGGCAAGAACAAAATCAAAGCAAAAGCGGGTCGCGCGCTGCGCGCACTCGCCTTGGGGTCGGATCCGTTTTCCGCAGGAAAACGGCTCCGACCCCTTCTTGTTTCCGTTCGACCCACCGCTTCTGAATCCAGTCGAGCAAGCGCGACGCCACGCAGTGTGTCCATCCGTCACCGGGAAACTGTCGAAGGCGGGGGGCTGTGGGTTTGCGGGGTGTGAGCCGCATGGATGCGGCGACCAAGCCCCCATGGTGAAGTGACCCCCTAAAGTTGGACAGTTGGGGGATCAGGCGGCCAGCGCAGCCTGCTCCCGGTACTTTACTGGGCTCAAGCCGTTTAGTTTCAACCGGATACGGTCTTCGTTGTAGTACCGGATGTACCCCACCAACCCAGCTTCCAGGTCTTCGATGCTGTCCAACGTGTTCAGGTAGAAAAATTCTGACTTCAGCGTCCCGAAGAAGCTCTCCATGGCCGCGTTGTCCAAGCAGTTGCCTCGCCGGGACATGCTCTGTTTCAGCGAGTGTTTTTCGAGCTTGTACCGGTAGTTCTCGTGCTGGTAGTGCCAGCCTTGGTCAGAGTGAATCATCGGTCGATCTTCAGGCGAAAGCTTCTTCATCGCCTGGTCGAGCATTTCACCCACCAGAT
>NZ_JBNNHG010000101.1:0-13737 GCF_050268705.1 Stenotrophomonas sp. NPDC077659
AAGGCCAGCACGTTGTTGCCGTGGCCGCCCACCAGCGGGCGCGGGCCGGGCCCGGCAGAAGCAGTCGAGCATGGCTCGACTCTACAGGAGCAGTCGGGCATGACCTTGGTCATGCGGCAATCACCGGGCTGATTGGCTACCATTGACGCCCCGTCGCACGCGCGACGGCATCCAGCCACGCCGCGCCCGCGGCCCCGCCAGACACTCCCCTCCCCCGCTGCCCGTGGTGCTGACAACGCGCCGATGGGCCCGCACGTCCCTGCGCGCGCAGGGCGCAGGATGCCCCATGTCTGTCGCCGAAACTTCCCGCTTCCGTCGTGCCCGCCCGCTGCTGGTCGTGGCCGCCATCGCCCTTGCGGCCGGTATCGCATGGTGGGCGTGGCCGCGCGCCGAAGCGACCGTGGCCGAAGGCCCGGGCAAGACGGTGCCGGTACGTGTGGCCCGTGCCAGCGCCGAACCGCTGCAGCTGCGCCTGAAGGCGGTGGGCACCGTCACTCCGCTGCACAGCGTGGTAGTACGCAGCCGCGTGGATGGCGAACTGCTGCGCCTGCACTTCCAGGAAGGACAGCAGGTGAAGGCCGGCGACCTGCTCGCGCAGATCGACCCGCGCCCCTATGAAGTGAAGCTGGCGCAGGCCCAGGGCACCCAGCAGCAGAACCTGGCCGAACTGGAAAACGCCGAGCGCCAGCTGCAGCGGTACCGCGAACTGCAGAAGCAGAACTACGTGTCCGGGCAGGAACTGAGCGACCAGCAGAGCAAGGTGCGGCAGCTGCAGGGCCGCCGCATCAGCGACCAGGCCTCGGTGGATGAAGCGCGCCTGCAGCTGCAGTACACCCGCATCACCGCGCCGGTCAGCGGTCGCGTCGGCCTGCGCCGGCTGGATGTCGGCAACCTGGTGCTGGCCAGCGATACCGAAGGCCTGGTGACCCTGGCGCAGACCGCACCGATCAGCGTGCTGTTCACCGTGCCCGAACCAGAACTGCCGGCCCTGCTCGACGCCGTGCAGGCCCAGGCCAGCCTGGCCGTGGAAGCGTGGGACCGCGGTGAGAGCAAGGCGCTGGCGCAGGGCACCCTGTCCAGCGTCGACAACCGCATCGACACCGCCACCGGCACGCTGAAACTGCGCGCGCAGTTCGACAACGCTGGCCTTGCCTTGTTTCCCAACCAGTTCGTCAACGTGCGCCTGCAGCTGGGCGAACACCCGGCGCTGCTGATTCCCGATGCCGCCGTGCAGTTCGGCAGCCAGGGCAACTACGTGCACATCGTGGACAAGAACAACAAGGCACAGCGCCGCACCGTGGTGCTGGGGCCGGCCGATGAGGGCCGCGTGGCCGTACGCTCCGGCCTGCAGGCCGGCGACCAGGTGGTGATCGAAGGCATCGACGGGCTGGAAGACGGCACCATGGTGGAGATCATCGCCGAACCCGGTGCTGCAGCGAAGGCGGCCAAGGCTGGCGCATGAACCTGTCGCGTCCGTTCATCCTGCGCCCGGTAGCCACCACGCTGCTGATGGTGGCGCTGCTGCTGTCCGGCGTGCTGGCCTATCGGCTGTTGCCGGTAGCGGCGCTGCCGCAGGTAGATTACCCGATCATCCAGATCACCACGCTGTACCCGGGCGCCAGCCCGGAACTGACCACACGCACGATCACTGCACCACTGGAACGCCAGCTTGGGCAGATTCCTGGCCTGAAGCAGCTGTCCTCCACCAGTTCCGGCGGTGCCTCGGTCATCACCCTGCAGTTCGGGCTGGAGGTGGCACTGGGCGTGGCCGAACAGGACGTGCAGGCGGCGATCAACGCCGCCGGCAGCTTCCTGCCCGACGATCTGCCGGTACCGCCGGTCTACCGGAAGGTCAACCCGGCTGACACGCCCATCCTCACCCTGGCGGTGACTTCGCAGGCGCTTGCGCTGCCGCAGGTGCACGACCTGGTGGACACGCGCATCGCGCAGCGCCTGGCGCAGTTGCCCGGGGTCGGCCTGGTCAGCCTGGCCGGTGGCCAGCGCCCCGCCGTTCGTATCCAGGTAAACCCTGCCGCGCTGGCGGCCAACGGTCTGGGCATGGACCATATCCGCACCGCGATCGCCGCGGCCAACGTCAATCTGCCCAAGGGCAGTTTCGACGGCCCGATCCGCGCGGTGATGCTCGATGCCAACGACCAGATGCGCAGCGTGGAGGAGTACCGCGCGCTGGTGCTGGCCTGGCGCGAGGGCGCCCCATTGCGGCTGGGCGATGTGGCCACCATCACCGATGGTGCCGAAAACCGGCAGCTCGCCGCCTGGAGCGGTACCATGCCGGCGGTGCTGGTGAACATCCAGCGCCAGCCCGGCGCGAACGTGATCGCCGTGGTCGAACAGGTGCGGACGCTGCTGCCGCAGCTGCAGGCAACGCTGCCGGCCGGCGTGCAGATGAACGTGCTGAGTGACCGCACAGAATCGATCCGCGCGTCCGTGCGCGGGGTGCAGAAGGAACTGGTGCTGGCCATCGGCCTGGTGGTGCTGGTCACCTGGGTGTTCCTGCGCAACCTGCCGGCCACGCTCATTCCCAGCGTCGCGGTACCGCTGTCGCTCATCGGCACCTTCGCGGTGATGCTGCTGGCCGGCTATTCGCTCAACAACCTCACGCTGATGGCGCTGACCATCGCCACCGGTTTCGTAGTGGACGATGCCATCGTGATGCTGGAAAACATCGCCCGCCACCTGGAAGAAGGCGAAAGCCCGCGCGAGGCAGCACTGAAGGGCGCGGCCGAGATCGGCTTCACCCTGGTCTCGCTGACCGTCTCGCTGATCGCGGTGCTGATCCCGCTGCTGTTCATGGCCGATCTGGTCGGTGCGCTGTTCCATGAGTTCGCGGTGACGCTGGCGGTGGCGATCGGCATTTCGCTGCTGGTGTCGCTGACATTGACGCCGATGCTGTGTGCGCGCTTCCTGAAGCCGCATGCGAAGGGGTCGGATCCCGCCAGGGCTCCGACCCCGAACAAGGATGTCTTCGACCGCATCATCGCCGTCTACGACCGCCAGCTGCAGTGGGTACTGCAGCGCCAGCCCTTGATGCTGCTGGCCACCGTCGCCACGCTGGCGCTGACCGTGGCACTGTACTTCGCCGTGCCCAAGGGCTTTTTCCCGGTGCAGGATGCCGGCCTGGTGCAGGGCATCAGCGAAGCACCGCAGGCGATCTCCTTCCAGGCCATGCGCGAGCGCCAGCAGGCACTGGCAGCGGCCATCGAAGCCGACCCGGCCGTGGCCAGCGTATCGTCCTACATCGGCGTGGACGGCAACAACGCCACGCTCAACACCGGGCGCCTGCTGATCGAACTGAAGGCGCATGGCGACCGCGATGGCGCGGCTGTGGTGATGGAACGGCTGCAGCAGCGCGTGTCGAAGATTCCCGGCATCACCCTGTACCTGCAGCCGGTGCAGGAGCTGGGCATCGAAGACCGCATCAGCCGCAACCAGTACCAGTTCACCCTGACCACGCCGGAACAGCGGATGCTGGAAGCCTGGACGCCGAAGCTGCTGCAGGCCCTGCGCCAGCAGCCGGCGCTGCGCGATGTGGCCAGCGACCTGCAGATGCAGGGCCGGCAGGCGCGGGTGAACATCGACCGCGATGCGGCGGCGCGCCTGAACGTGAGCGTGGAAGCCGTGGCCGATGCGCTGTACGACGCCTACGGGCAACGACAGATCTCCACCATCTTCACCCAGGCCAGCCAGTACCGCGTGGTGCTGGAAGCCGATCCGTCGCGCCAGCCCGGGCCCGATGCCATCAGCGGCCTGCGCGTGCGCAACAGCGACGGGCAGACCGTGCCGCTGGGCGCGGTGGCGCGGGTGGAACTGGGGCCGGCCGCCCTGCTGCGCAACCATGTCGGCCAGTTCCCGGCAGCGACGCTGTCGTTCAACCTGGCACCGGGCGCGTCGCTGGGCGAAGCCACCGCCGCCGTCGAAGCGGCGCGTACGCAGATCGCCCTGCCCGACAGCATCGAACTGCGCCTGCAGGGCGCGGCGGCGGCGTTCAGCAGTTCGCTGTCGTCCACGCTGTGGCTGATCCTGGCCGCGGTGGTGGTGATGTACATCGTGCTGGGCGTGCTCTATGAAAGCTTCGTGCACCCGATCACCATCCTCTCCACCCTGCCCTCGGCCACGGTGGGTGCGCTGGCCGCGCTGTGGGTGAGCGGGCGCAGCCTGGACCTGATTGCAGTGATCGGCATCGTGCTGCTGATCGGCCTGGTGAAGAAGAACGCGATCATGATGATCGACTTCGCGCTGGACGCGCAGCGCACGCGTGGCATGGCCCCGCGCGAGGCGATCCACCAAGCGGCGCTGCTGCGCTTCCGGCCGATCCTGATGACCACGCTGGCTGCGCTGTTCGGCGCGGTGCCGCTGATGCTGGCCAGCGGCTCGGGTGCGGAACTGCGGCAGCCGCTGGGCTGGGTGATGGTCGGTGGCCTGCTGGTCAGCCAGGTGCTGACCCTGTTCACCACGCCGGTGATCTACCTGGCTTTCGACCGCCTGCAGCGCCGACGCACGTCCGTGATCACCACGCCCAACGAGGCGCGCGCGTGAGCCCGATCACACGCCTGGCCCAGGCCTGCGTGCAGCGACCGGTGGCGACGATCCTGCTGGCCGTGGCGCTGGTACTGGCCGGGTTGTTGGCGCTACGCCTGCTGCCGGTGGCGCCACTGCCGCAGGTGGACTACCCGGCCATCGAGGTGAGTGCCAGCCTGCCCGGCGCCTCGCCCGAGTCGATGGCCGCCACCGTGGCCACGCCGCTGGAACGCGCCCTCGGCAGCCTGCCCGGCATCTCGCGCATCGATTCGGCCAGCACCCAGGGCCAGACCTCGGTGGAGCTGAAGTTCGTACTCGGCCGCGACATCGACGAAGCTGCGCGCGAAGTGCAGGCCGCCATCAACCTGGCACGCGGGCAACTGCCCAGTGGCATGCCGGGCATGCCGCAGTATCGCAAGGTGAATCCCTCGCAGGCGCCGATCCTGGCGCTGGCGCTTACCTCGGACACGCTGCCGCCGGGCCAGCTGTACGACCTGGCGTCCACCGTGCTGGCGCAGAAGCTCTCCCAGGTGCCGGGCGTGGGCGAAGTGCAGGTGGGCGGCAGTGCACTTCCCGCCGTGCGCGTGTCGCTGGACCCGAATGCGCTCACCCACGCCGGGCTGGCACTGGAAGACGTGGCCCAGGCCATCGCCCGCGCCAACGCGGTGCGCCCGCTGGGTGCGGTAGGCGATGAGCGCCAGCAGTGGCAACTGGAAGCGCCGCTGCAGCTGCGCCAGGCCGCGCAGTACCGCGAACTGGCGTTGAAGGTCAGCGACGACCGCACCCTGCGCCTGGGCGATGTGGCCGCCGTGGCCGATGGCGTGGAAGACCGCTACGCCAGCGGCTTCCACAACGAACGCCCAGCGGTGCTGCTGATCGTCAGCCGCCAGCCCGGCGCGAACATCATCGCCACCGTCGATGCCATCCAGGCGCAGCTGCCGCAGCTGCACGCGCTGCTGCCGCCCAGCGTGGACATGCGCCTGGTGATGGACCGCTCGCCGGTCATCCGCGCCACCCTGCATGAAGCCGAACTGACCCTGGTGCTGGCCATCGCCCTGGTGGTGCTGGTGGTGCTTGCCTTCCTCGGCCACTGGCGCGCCGCGCTGGTGCCCAGCGTGGCCATCCCGGTGGTGCTGTTCGGCACGCTGGCGCTGGTGGCGTTGATGGGTTTCTCGCTCAACACGCTATCGCTGATGGCCCTGATCGTCGCCGCTGTGCTGGTGGTGGACGATGCCATCGTGGTGCTGGAAAACATCGCCCGCCACCGCGAACTGGGCGCCGACCGCTGGCAGGCCGCCGTGCGCGGCGCGAGCGAGGTCGGTGCCACGCTGCTGTCGATGAACGTGGCGCTGGCGGTGGTGTTCGTCTCCATCCTGTTCCTTGATGATTTCGTCGAGCGCCTGTTCCGCGAGTTCTCGCTGACCCTGGTGGCGGCGATGGGCGTGTCGGTGATCGTTGCGCTCAGCCTGGTGCCGATGCTGTGCGCGCGCCTGTTCGTGGATGATGCGCAGCCGCCCTCGCGCTGGCAGCGTGGCAGCAACGCGCTGTTCGAGCGCGTACGCGAAGCCTATCTGCGTACGCTGCAGGCCAGTCTGGGCCGGCTGCGCTGGCCGCTGCTGGCGTTTGTGGCGGTCATCGCGCTCAATGCGTGGCTGTTCCAGCAGGTGCCCAAGGGTGTGGTGCCCAAGCAGGACACCGCACAGCTGCGCGGCTTCGCGCGTGGCGACGATGGTCTCTCGTTCCAGGCCATGCAGCCCAAGATCGACGCCTACCGCAAGCTGCTGCTGTCCGACCCGGCCATCGAAGACATCATCGGCTATATCGGAGGCAGCAACGGCGTCAACAACGCCTTCATCATGATCAAGATGAAACCGCTGTCCGAGCGCAGGGTGTCCAGCCAGCAGGTGATCGACCGCCTGCGCGCACGCCTGCCCACGCTGCCCGGCGGCAACCTGTTCCTGTGGGTGGACCAGGACATCCGCCTGGAAGGTGCCGGCAGCAGCGGCCAGTACGAGTTCCAGCTGCTGTCGGCCGACATGGCGCCGCTGCGCGAGTGGGCGCCCAAGGTCGCCGCCGCGCTGCGCACCCTGCCCGAGCTGGTGGACGTGGAAGCGCAGGGCGAGGCCGGCATGCGCCAGGTGGTGCTGGACATCGACCGCGAGGCCGCCGCGCGCCATGGCGTGGACCTGCGCACCGTGGCCAACATGCTCAACAACTCCTTCAGCCAGCGCCAGGTTGCAACCCTGTACGACAGCCTCAACCAGTACCGGGTGGTGATGGAGCTGGACCCGAAGCACACCCAGGACCCGGGCACGCTGGCACGCCTGCAGGTAGTCGATGGCAATGGCCAGCGCATTCCGCTGTCGACCATCGCCAGCTGGCGCTACGGCATGGCGCCGGACCGCATCTACCACAGCGAACAGTTCGCCTCGATCTGGATCGAGTTCGCGCTGGCCCCCGGTGTGGGCCTGGAACAGGCCACGCAGGCCATCAATACCGCGATGGCCAAGCTGATGCTGCCGCGCACGGTGCAGGCCAAGCTGTCCGGCGAGGCCGGCGGCCTGGATCAGTTGCGTTCGCGCCAGCTATGGCTGGTGCTGGGCGCCACCCTGGCGGTCTATCTGGTGCTGGGCATCCTGTACGAAAGCTTCCTGCAGCCGCTGGTGATCCTGTCCACCCTGCCCTCGGCCGGCATCGGTGCGCTGCTGGCGCTGTGGGTGTTCGGCAACGAGCTGAACCTGATCGCCCTGCTGGGGTTGTTCCTGCTGGTGGGCGTGGTGATGAAGAACACCATCCTGCTGGTGGATTTCGCCCAGGCCGGCGAGCGGCGTGGACTGAGCGCGCAGGATGCAGTGATGGAGGCAGCGAGGCTTCGCCTGCGTCCGATCCTGATGACCTCGCTGGCGGCGCTGCTGGGTACCTTGCCGCTGATGCTGGCCAATGGCGAGGGCTGGGAACTGCGGCAGCCGCTGGGCATCGCGATTGTCGGCGGGCTGCTGGTGAGCCAGTGGCTGACCCTGTACACGACCCCGGCGATGTATCTGGCGCTGGCGAGGGTGCGGGCGAAGCAGTGAATGCGAGCGGCTCATCCACGCATGGCGTGGATCTACTGCGTCAGTCGAGCACCGCTCGACGCTACAAAAACCGGCATCACCACCCCGGCGATGTACCTGGCGCTGTCACACTTGCGCAGCGCCAGGCGCATCGCCGGTGCGGACGGGCCGGTCTCCAACTCCGACCGACCCTGATCGCGGCCGCACCCCCGCAGGCGCTGGCCGCCATCCACACACGTGCCGCATTCAAGCGGCTTCGGACACCTTTACCTCACGGCGGGCGCGCACGGCAGCGGCCAGGCGCTCCAGCACCTGTACGGTAGTGTCCCAATCAATGCAGCCATCGGTGATGCTCTGGCCGTAGACCAGCGGCTGGCCTTCCACCCTTTCCTGGCGGCCGCCCACCAGATGGCTTTCCACCATCACCCCGACGATGCGCTGTTCGCCATCTTCCAGCTGGGTGGCGATATCCTCGATCACCTTCGGCTGGTTGTCCGGGTTCTTCAGGCTGTTGGCGTGGCTGGCATCGATCATCAGGCGCGTCGGCAACGTGGCCTTGGCCAGCGCCTGGCACGCGTCGGCGACGCTGGCTGCATCGTAGTTCGGCTGCTTGCCGCCACGCAGGATAACGTGGCAATCCGGATTGCCAGCGGTCGATACAATGGCTGTGCCACCCTGCTTGGTGACCGACAGGAAGTGGTGCGGGTTCGATGCAGCACCCACCGCATCGGCGGCAATCCTGACGTTGCCATCGGTGCCGTTCTTGAAGCCCACCGGGCACGACAGGCCCGATGCCAGCTCGCGGTGCACCTGGCTTTCGGTGGTACGCGCACCGATGGCGCCCCAGGCGACCAGATCGGCGATGTACTGCGGCGAGATCACATCGAGGAATTCGACACCGGCCGGCAGGCCGAGCTTGTTGATGTCACGCAGCAGGCCGCGTGCGATGCGCAGGCCCTTGTCGATCTTGAAGCTGCCATCCAGGTCCGGATCGTTGATCAGCCCCTTCCAGCCCACCGTGGTACGCGGCTTTTCGAAGTACACGCGCATGACGATTTCCAGTTCGCCGGCCAACGCATCGCGCAGGGGCTTCAGGCGCTGGGCGTATTCGATGGCGGCGTGCGGGTCGTGGATCGAGCACGGGCCCACCACCACGGCCAGGCGGTCGTCACGGCCATGCAGGATCTCGTGCAGGGCCGCGCGCGAAGCGCTGACGGTGTCGGAGGCTTCATCGTCACACGGCAGCATCGCCAGCAGCTGTGCTGGCGGTGTCAGCGGTTCGATGGTACGGATGCGAAGGTCGTCGGTGTGCGGGGGCATGGGACTGGTCTCTACGGAATGTGGGGGTCCGCAGCGTGGCGACATGAAAAAAGCCGCCAGGTTCGCTGGCGGCTTTCGGGAATGCGTCTGAAGGTTTCTTCAGGGTGAGCGCAGTCCTTCCTCCGCCGGGGGCTTCGGAAAGTAATACCAATAAAAGTTGGCGTGGGCTGCGGTCATGGGGTGTATTGATAGCACAGCTTCTGCGCCGTGCAAAATGTTTCATCGGCAACTGCGGGGGCGGTTCAGGCGGGGCGCGCCTCAGCGCTTGCCGTGCACTTCCACATCCAGCAACAGGCCTTCATGGATGTCCACCCAGCGCTCCACCACGCGGTCCAGTTCCTTCCGGGCCTCGTCCAGCTGCTCGGGGTTGAGCAGGGAGCGCGCCGTGTAGAGATCGGAGACGAGCTGCCGCAGAGTCGATTCCAGTATGGCCACCGACGGCCCTTCCAGCCCCGGCAACTGCAGTGCCGGGCTGTCGCCAAGGGTTCCGTACAGCGTGACCTGGAGCTTGCTCTGCATGATCGACTTCCCTGCGGGTGGACATGGGCAAGGGTCATGTTTACCCGGAATCGGTGACAGGCGCACGTGCCAGTCGCTGCGATCCAGCCAGCAACTGCGGCGGAGGCTTGCCGGCAGACCGTAACGCAGGACGCGGACACTCGACGCTACCGAACCTGCGTTGCCTGGTGCTGCCTGTCTGCGTGGAGCACCTCCTCCACGCATGGCGTGCATCTACCAGGTAACGTCAGGGCTGCAGCGTGGCCAGATCGTGCAGGTGCTGCGGCATCGCATCCATTCCGCCCAGCGTGTTCGTGGTGGTGAAGTAGTCGTGCCAGCCGGTGGCGCTGATGCTGGACACCAGCGCATCGGCGTCGGCGCGACTGGCGCACTTCCAGACGGCGTAGAACTGCTCGCCGCTGCCATGGGGGACATCGTGCGCAATGCGGCCCATGGCCAACGGCGTGATGCGCTCTGCGTCGAACTGCTGCATGCCGGCGCCGATGCGCGCGAAGAAGCCTTCTCGCTGTTCGGGCGGCAGTGCGGCCCAGGCAGGGGTGGAGGTGTAGTGCTCGATGAGGATGTGCGGCATTGGGGCCTTCCTTGGGGTGATAGGGTTGGAGCGTCCGCCGGGCATGGCCCGGCGCTACCCGGAGATGCGCGTCCGCCGTGCATTTCCCGGCGCGGTGAGAGAGCGCTGGGCGCGCTTCCGGATGTAGGCGTTTGCTGCGCTGCTGTGGTGGCGCTGCCAGCGCGTGCAGAGATCGCGCACCCACTCCGGCTGGGTCTTGCTGGCATCGTTGAGCCAGTTGCCCACGGAATCCTGCACGTAGCGTTCAGGGTCGTTGGCAAGGGCCTCCAGCAGCGGCAGGGCATGCTGGGGTTGTTGCTTGAAGACTGCGATGTGCGTGGCCCAGACGCCGCGTGGGCGCAGGGCTTCGCAGGCGAAGCGGCGCAGGTGGGGCGAGTCTGCATCGGTCCACGGCAACAGCAACTGCAGTGCCTGCAAGGGCGCCGCGACGACATCGGCGCGCACAGCCAGCCACGCCCATTCGCGCACGCCGAAGTGCGGGTCATCGGCCAGGGGCCGCAGAGGTGCAGCTTGTAGGGCATTGCCAATGTGGCATCACTGCCGATGAGGTAGCAGGCCCAACCGCGTACCGTGTCTGAGGGGTGGGACAGCCAACGCGTGGCATCGCTCTGCCCTGTTTCGCGCAGTAGTGTTGCAGCCAGGGCCATGCGCTGTGTGATGCCCTTGCTGGCGGCTTCGCGCATGCGCTGCAATACGTCCTGCGGCGGCGCCGCTACGGTCTGCAGCAGTGTTGCGAAATCGACGGCAAGGCACTCGGCCAGATGCGTGCTGGCCGCCTTGCCGGTATCCAGTTCACGCTTCCGCGTGGCGCTGATGACGGCACTCATGACGGCGCCCCGCAGCCACTGTCGGTGTGCTGCCAGACCTTGGTCAACAGCCGGGAGAGCTGTACCTGCTCGCTGGCATCCAGGCCGTTGAACAGCCCGCCGATCCACTGTGTGTGCTGGTTGAACAGATCTTCGGCCAGGCGTTTGCCGCGCGCGGTCAGCACGACCTGCAGGCGGCGACCGTCTTCGACATCGGCCTTGCGTTGCAGCAGGCCCTCGCGCTGCAACCCGTCCAGCAGACCGCTGATGGTGGCGCGGGTGACGCCTGCGCGGTCGGCCAGTTCGTGCGGGGGCAATGTGCCGCCGGCGCCCTGCAGCAGGAACAGCACGATGAAGCGGCCTTCGCTGAGACCGTGCGGTGCCAGGCGGATGGCGCAGTCGCGGTCGATGGCGCTGGACAGGGACAGCAATTGGAAGCACAGGCGCAACTGGGCCAGGTTGGCGTGGCCGCGGCGGGTGGCTTCACCGATGAGGGCGGTGTGTTTGGCTTCCAGCACTTCATTCATCGATATGATTAGGCGGCTAATCATATCCAGGCATGGATGGATGTTGCAAGCGGAGCACGGAGATCCATCCACGCATGGCGTGGATCTACGGGTTGATGCTCAAGCCGCGCTTTCAAAGAACATCAGGTAAACCAGCCGGCCATTCCCGGCGCAGTCACCGAAGGCGCGGCCAGCGGTGTGCCAGAACCAGGGGCGCAGCAGCACCAGCCGATTGAAGCGCATGGGGATGGTCATGGTCGGCTCCCAGGCGCTTTCATCGTTGCTGTCACGCTCGATGATGTCGCGGTGCATGGCTGCGCCATCGGCATAGCCCAGCGCGGCCAGTTCGGTGGGATTGAGCGCCATCCGATCGGTACGGGTGCGGCGGTGGCGGAAGAATTCGGTGCCCCCCTGGCAGTGCTCGGGCGCACTGAGGTAGAGAATGCCCGACCAGTGCGAATGATCGGTATGCACGCGGGCGCGACCCTCGTCATTGGCCAGGGTGAGTCGGAACTTGCCGTGTGACTG
The DNA here is from genome assembly GCF_050268705.1 of Stenotrophomonas sp. NPDC077659. NCBI lineage: Bacteria > Pseudomonadati > Pseudomonadota > Gammaproteobacteria > Lysobacterales > Lysobacteraceae > Stenotrophomonas > Stenotrophomonas sp. NPDC077659. The sequence continues at coordinate 11,843 of NZ_JBNNHG010000101.1, forward strand.
CAGCGGCTGCACCGGCCGCAGCGGCTCGTTCAACAGTCTGGAGGCGGCATCTGCAAGGCCCTGCATCTCCAGCCGCTGCAACGAATTGCGGCCCGGGAATGCGCCATCCTGCGCGGGATAGTCCAGGCCCAGGCCGGCGCGGCGCAGGCCGTGGGCATCAGCCGGGGAAAGAAAGTCGTCGACGACGAGGAACGAAGTAGGCATCGCAGGAGGCTAGTACCGGCGCGTTGCGGCGGCAAGGCTTTGTGCAGCATGGATGCGACCTGGGTTTACGCCGCTTTGCCGCCGGGCGCAGTATAAAAGCCGGACACTCGCTTTTCTGGACCCCAGCATGACCCCTTCGCAAGCTGATGCCGTTGCCACCGCCGTGATGCACCCGGATGAGCGACGCGCCGAGATCGCCGCGCGCCAGCAGGCCGAGGCGCAGAAGCTGCAGCGGCAGCGCAGGGCCGTGGCCATCGGTATGGTCGGGATGGTGGCCGGTGCGTTGATTGCCTACTCGTCGGGCCTGCCCTGGGTGAAGGGGCTGTTGTATGGCGGCGTGCCGACCTTGTTCATTGCGCAGGTCTGGCTGGAACGGCGCGCGTTGCGCGGTTGATTGCGCGCGCGGTTCATCCACGCATGGCGTGGATCTACTGTGGGATGCATCGCGTGGTTTCATTCACGTATCGCGTGGGATGTGTCGCGCGGTTCATCCACGCATTGCACGGGATGCACCCACAAAAAACCCCGCCTTTCGGCGGGGTTCTTCATTGCATCGGTAACGCGGGGACTTAGAAGTCCATGCCGCCCATGCCACCCATGCCGCCCATGCCACCGGCGCCGCCCATGGCCGGCTCGTCCTTCTTCGGAGCTTCGGCAACCATGGCTTCGGTGGTGATCATCAGACCAGCAATCGAGGCAGCGTTCTGCAGCGCCGAACGGGTCACCTTGGTCGGGTCCAGGATGCCGAACTGCAGCATGTCGCCGAACTCGCCGGTGGCCGGCGTTGTAGCCGAAGCTGCCGGTGCCTTCCTTGACCTTGTTGATGATGACCGACGGCTCTTCACCGGCGTTGGCGACGATCTCGCGCAGCGGCGCTTCCATCGCGCGCAGGGCGATCTGGATGCCGTGGTTCTGGTCTTCGTTGGCACCCTTCAGGCCAGCCAGTGCGGTGACCGCACGGACCAGGGCCACGCCGCCGCCCGGGACCACGCCTTCTTCAACGGCTGCACGGGTCGCGTGCAGGGCGTCGTCGACGCGATCCTTCTTTTCCTTCATTTCGATTTCGGTCGAGGCGCCAACCTTGATCACGGCAACGCCGCCGGCCAGCTTGGCCACGCGTTCCTGCAGCTTCTCGCGATCGTAATCGGAAGAGGTGTCCTGGATCTGGGTCTTGATCTGGCCCACGCGTGCATCAACGTTGGCCTTGTCGCCCACGCCGTCGATGATGGTGGTGTTTTCCTTGGAAACCTGCACCTTCTTGGCGCGGCCCAGGTCCTTGATCGTGGCCTTTTCCAGCGACAGACCGACTTCTTCGGAGATCACGGTGCCGCCGGTCAGCACGGCCATGTCTTCCAGCATCGCCTTGCGACGGTCGCCGAAGCCCGGGGCCTTGACGGCCACGACCTTGACGATGCCACGGATGGTGTTGACCACCAGGGTCGCCAGCGCTTCGCCCTCGACTTCCTCGGCAACGATCAGCAGCGGCTTGCCGGCCTTGGCGACGCCTTCCAGCACCGGCAGCAGATCACGGACGTTGGAGATCTTCTTGTCGTGCAGCAGGATGAACGGGTCATCCAGGTCAGCGGTCTGCGACTGCTGGTTGTTGATGAAGTACGGGGACAGGTAGCCGCGGTCGACTGGCCATCGGCGTGTCCATCGGCTTCATGCTGCGGCTGATCTTCGAAGCCGGT